>JBFJZQ010000093.1:0-10811 GCA_041622015.1 Oleiphilaceae bacterium | reverse complement strand
GGGCACTCAATGGGGTGACGAAGGCAAGGGTAAAATTGTTGATTTATTAACCGATCAGGCAGCCGTTGTTGCGCGTTTTCAGGGTGGGCATAATGCTGGCCATACTCTGGTCATTGATGGTGAAAAAACAGTACTGCACCTTATTCCTTCTGGAATTTTACGTGACAATGTGAGTTGCTTGATTGGTAATGGCGTTGTTTTGGCACCTGATGCTTTAATTAAAGAGATGAACGAACTTGAGGCAAAAGGGGTTCCTGTGAAGGAGCGCTTAAGGTTAAGTTTGGCATGTCCGTTAATTTTGCCGTATCACGTTGAGCTCGATAAGGCGCGTGAGCTTGCCAAAGGGGACGACAAAATAGGCACAACCGGACGTGGTATTGGTCCAGCCTATGAAGATAAAGTCTCTCGACGTGGCTTACGTTTAGGTGATTTAGTCGATCCAGTCAGCTTCGCCGTTAAGCTGAAGGAAATTATGGATTATCATAATTTCGTATTAGAGAACTTCTACAAAGTTCCTGCTGTTGATTATCAGAAGACCTTGGATGATGTTCTTGAAATGGCAAAAATTATCTTGCCAATGGCGATCGATGTAACGGATGAGCTACACCGTTGTCGAAAAGCAGGTGAGAATATTCTATTTGAAGGTGCTCAAGGATCATTGTTAGATATCGATCATGGTACTTATCCTTTTGTGACTTCTTCAAATACCACTGCTGGAGGCACTGCTACAGGTAGTGGTTTTGGGCCAATGTATCTGGATTATATTCTAGGCATTACCAAAGCTTATACTACACGTGTTGGTTCGGGTCCTTTCCCAACTGAATTATTTGATGATCAGGGCAAGCATTTGGCGAAGAAGGGTCATGAGTTTGGTGCGACGACTGGACGCCCTAGACGCTGTGGCTGGTTTGATGCAGTAGGCCTGCGTCATGCAATTCAAATTAACTCTGTTTCAGGTATCTGTCTAACAAAATTAGATGTCTTAGATGGTTTGGAAACCATCAAGGTTTGTGTGGGCTATCAAACGAAATCAGGAAAAGCCTTAACTCGCCCGCCATTAGATGGTCGGGGATATGAGGATCTAGAGCCTATTTATGAAACGCTTCCCGGATGGTCAGAAAGTACTTTAGGTGCTAAAACGCTTGAAGAATTACCTGAAAATGCCAGAAGTTATATCAAGTATATAGAAGCTCAGATCGAGGCACCTGTTGATATTATTTCAACCGGGCCTGATCGTGTTGAGACAATTGTATTAAGACATCCATTTAATTAATTGTTGGCCTTTCTAAAGCCCGACCTTCTATAGAAAGTCGGGCTTTTTTATGGATGGAAAATTACCGCTCATTGAGTCTACTTGGTCTGAGTTCATCGAAGGGTCGAAAAGCCTATATTGAGTCTCATCAAAATGCCTGTATTGAGCTTCGTCGAAATACGTTTGATGAAGCTCGGAGTTTAATTTGGAAGACCCTTCGATAGGGCTCAGGGAACGTGACTTTCAAAGCGGTTTTATTTCGTAGCAACAAAAGTCGCTCGAAGCGGAGCAGGATAGCCCTCAATAGTGTTATTAATATCGTCAGGATCAAGAAAGTCTTTCAAAGATTGATATTGCATCCACTCAGTAGAACGTTGTTCTTCTAACGAAGTTTGGTTTATGTCGACACATTGAACATTTTTAAAGCCTGCTCGTGTTAGCCATAATGTAAGTGTATCGGCTGTGGGTATAAACCAGACATTGCGCATCATGGCATAACGATCTTCCGGCATCAGCGAGTGACCTAATTCACCTTCGCTTACTAAGGTTTCGAGTACTAATTCGCCACCAGGCCTCAAGGTTCCTTTAAGTTCAAGTAAGTGATCAATCGGAGACTTTCTGTGATACAAAACGCCCATTGAAAATGTCGTGTCGAAGGCTTCTAGCTGGGGAGGAACATCTTCCATACGTACAGGCAAGAAGTGAATAGGTGCCTTAGGGCCGCAATATTTTTTAATCGTTTCAAACTGTATGAGGAATAAGTTGTTAGGATCAATTCCGATGACTTGTCTAGCTTCTTCACCCAGCATACGCCAAGCATGATAGCCAGAGCCACATCCTACATCGAGAATGACTCTATTTCTTAGTGGGCTAATATGATTTTTAATACGCTCCCATTTAAAGTCCGAGCGCCATTCCGTATCAATGTGAATGTTGAATAATTTAAAGGGGCCTTTGCGCCATGGGCTTAGGCGCATCAAAGCGTCTCTAAGTTTTTCTTGTACCTCAGCACTTATTGGTGTTTTAGTTGCAGCGCATATGGCAGGGTAGTTTAAATTAATCTGATCTGCGCAAATATTGGGTAAGTCATGAAAAGCTTCCAGCCATCGGGTAAGGTCGCCATGAGGTTTTTCCTGTAGCTTATGCCTTAATAATGGGATAAGGGTTTCAAGCCAAGGTTCAAGCTTGTTTGTTTTCATGAAGGAAAATAAATCATCATAGAGCGGATGAAAATCCATAGCTACTTCTCTAAAGTTTGTTTTTTATTGCAATTAAAGACATAAAATTGAAGCACTGATACCACATGTAGGATGCGCTGAAACCAGCATCTTCTAGTCTACATTTATGCGTATTAAGTGTGTCTGGCAGTAATACTTGTTCTAGGGCTGAGCGTTTTTGGCTTACTTCTAGCTCGCTGTAGCCGTTTGCGCGTTTGAAATCCCAATGAAGTTGTTCAAGTGTTGATTGCTCATGTGAATCTTCGTAGCATATTTTTTCTGACAAAATCAGCACACCACCCGGTATTAGTGCTTCATATATTTTACTTAATAACTGTAAGCGAGACTCTGGCGCAATAAATTGAAGCGTAAAGTTCAAAGTAATAACAGAGCTGGGCTTGAAGTTAATGTGATTGATATCAGCACAGATAAGTTCTACAGGTGTAGTTTCGTTATCCAGTTCAATGTAATGGCGACACCTGTCGAGCATGGCTGATGAGTTATCAATGGCTATCAGTTCGCAGTGTTTATTTTTCAAGCCGTGACGCATTGACAGTGTTGAAGCGCCGAGAGAGCAGCCTAGGTCGTAGCAGCTGGTGCCTGCATGAGCATAGTGTTCGGTAATTACTCCAATCATTGGGATGATCGTAGTGTATCCTGGGACTGAACGTCTGATCATGTCGGGAAAAACGCGAGCAACTGCCTCATCGAAAGCAAAATCGCTGACTTTATCTAAAGGTGTGGCAAATATATTATCGGGTTTGATATCGGTCATTGTTTATTCTGAGCTTTAAGTGTGTCTGGAATGCAGCGAACGCCGCGATTCTTATAATCTACTAATAAGCCTTGCATGCCATCATCAATATCGGAGGTAATAAATAAGTAACCACCATTGCAGATAGCAGTTTGATTAGACGGTTTATGGGATAAACGATATTGTTTGTTTTCTTGCTTTTCAATGAATACTGCCTTGTATTCAGCAACAGGGTAATCATCTTTTTTTTCATTGTGTTGGATTAAACCATTCCACTCAAGCGTAAAAAATGTGACTAAAACAGCTGCAAAAACTGCAATAACTAAGGTGCGTTTACTAACTTTATCGTCAGTGTTTTTAGGCAGATTATTTTCGTTTGTCATGACTCGTTAAACCGTAAATTTTGATGGAAGTTAAGGGTTAATATTGAGGTAGTAGTTGTAAAGGGGGTTCATCTAATATTGCAAGTTGTTCTCTGAGTTCGAGTATATGGTCAGACCAATATCTTTCTGTGTTAAACCAAGGGAAAAACATCGGAAACGCAGGGTCAGACCAGCGTCTGGCTAGCCAGGCAGAATAATACATCATTCTCAAGGTTCTGAGGCTTTCTATTAGCTTTATTTCCTTTGGATCAAACTCACAAAATTCTTCATAGCCCTCTATGATCTCTATTAATTGCTGTGTCTGTTGGTTGCGGTCACCGGATAATAATAGCCAGATATCTTGAATCGCTGGGCCATTCATACAGTCATCAAAATCAACAAAATGTGCTAGTTCGTCTCGCCATAAAATATTCCCAAGGTGGCAGTCCCCGTGCAGTCTAATCGGTTTGAATGTGGTTGAGTTCCATATGCTTGTGATTTTCTTAATAATATCATTACTTAATGTTTCGTAGGCTGGAATCAGGGAGGCAGGAATGAAATTTTCTTTCAACAGATGTTGTTGGCTTTCTAAGGCCCACTCTTCTACAGATATGGTTTTACGGTGCGCAAAGTTTAGCTTGCCAGAAATCTGGTGGATGCGACCAATATTTCGGCCAATCCTGAATAGAGTTTCGGGGTATTCAACTTCTGGAGCGTGTCCACCTTGTCGCGGAAAAACAGTGAAATAGAATCCTTGACAGTGTTGAAGGGTGGAGCCATTTATTTCTAATGGAGAAATAACAGATATATCTTGATTCAATAAGTCTTGGGTGAATTGATGTTCTTCAAGTATGGCTTCTTTAGTCCAGCGATATGGTCTGTAGAATTTTACTATTAAAGGTTGGCTGTCTTCAATTCCCACTTGATAGACTCTATTTTCATAGCTATTCAAACTTAATATTCGAGAATCTGTTTCCAAACCAATTGACTCGATAGCATCTAAGACAAAGTCAGGCGTGAGCTGATCGTAGGGATGATCTGTACTGATGTCTTTCAATTCAATTTTTCTCAATAAAGTTTAAGTAATATTAATTACATTCTAACATGCTTGGGTGCTTGTCTTGCATGCTTTAACAAGGGAATATTTTATAGCTATACTTGAATAGACAGATTTTCAAAACTTACGGAGGCTAAATTAAGAATAAGTACAAAGAAAATCAGGCTTTAATATGAATGTATTTTATAAATTTTCTTTACGCCAGATGTGTTTCATATATTAATAAATACTGTAGAATCAGCTTCTAGTGCTGTTAATTCAAAAAATATTGGTTATCTGAATTAAGGCATCATTAAGATAGCACGTTTAAAGAACTTAGCTTTATCATGGCAGTTAGAGTGAACATAAAAAGTATTGCCTATAAAAACTATAACGATTTATAACTAGGAGAGTTACATATGAAAAAAACCTTATTATTAGCCTGTTTAGCAACAAGTGTATCAACAGTCTCTATTGCTGAAGAATATCCGGACTTCGAGGCCTACTTAGGTGCTGGAATGTATGTTTTCGATGATGACCTTCGAAACCTTGATGACGCGTATAGTCTAGAAGGAGGTCTTGAACTTCCATTAAACAACACGATTTCTCTAGAAGCATGGTTATCCGGTTATACAGCTGAATTTAAAAATTCTTCAGCAGAGCTAGATGCACAAAGAATTAACTTAGGTGGATTATTTCATTTGAAAGAAGGTTCTACCCGTCCTTTTATCTCTGCAGGTTTCAGCCATCTAGAATTCGAACCTGATAATGGTTCAGACATTAGTGAAACATTAGTAAACTTAGGTTTAGGTGTTAAGCAGTACTTTGATAACAATATTATTCTTCGTGGTGAATTAATGGCCATGAACAGTATTGATAATGAAGTCACCGAGTTTGGTGCACGTTTAGCACTAGGTTATGCATTTGGTCGTTCTGTTGCTGAACCGGTGGTAGTGGTTGCGCCAACGCCTAAGCCAGTGGTTGTTGTAGAGAAAAAAGTGGTAGAAAAACCAGTACCTGTCATTGTCCCTGTTAAACCTGTGCCAGCACCTGTCGATTCTGATAATGATGGTGTGGTTGATGCGAATGATAAATGTCCTGATACAAACTCTGCGTTTAAAGTAGATGCAACAGGTTGTCCTGTGATGCTAACTGAAGCAGTAGAAATTCAAATGAATGTGAAGTTTGCGAATAACAGCTCGATTGTGACAGCTGAAAACTTTTCTGAAATCCAGAAAGTTGCAGATTTTATGCAGCAATTCGATAAAACAGAAGTAACGGTTGAAGGTTATTCAGATGACCGTGGCCGTGCAGACTATAACAAGTCGCTTTCTCAAAAACGTGCTGATGCGGTAAGAACAACTCTTATCAATGAGTTTAAAATCCCAGCAGATCGTATCAAAGCAGTGGGTTATGGTGAAGAGAATCCAATTGCAAGCAATGCTACCGCTGAAGGGCGTGCTAAGAATAGACGTGTTGTAGGTATTGTGAAAGCTAAGGTAGAAAAAGCTGTTAAGAAGTAATATGTGATTTATTAAGTTTAAATACTTAGTTAATAGTTAAATAAAAAACCTCCTATTCTAAATAGCTAAAGCTGCTATTTAGTTAGGAGGTTTTTTATTATAGGCTCTTGATTGGCTTTCGTTCAGGTATGTTTATTTATTTATGGATCAGTTTGAAGTTGAATGTCTGGTTGTGGGTGCCGGCGTTATTGGTTTAGCGGTGGCGAGAGCCTTGGCCCACCAAGGTAAGGACGTTGTCTTGGTCGAGCAGACGGATGGTATCGGAAATGGCATTTCTTCGCGTAATAGTGAGGTCATACACGCAGGAATCTATTATCCAAAAGATAGTTTGAAGGCTCAGTTATGCGTAAAAGGCAAAACGCTTCTTTATCAATATTGTCTGGAAAATCATATTCCGCATCAAAAATTAGGTAAATTGATTGTTGCTCAAACTGAAGCGGATATTTTGAAATTACAGTCTATTCGGCTACATGCTCAAGAGAATGGTGTGCTGGACTTAATGTTTCTTTCGCAAAAAGAATTATCCTCTATTGAGCCTGATTTAAGCTCAGTCGCTGCCTTGTTTTCTCCCTCTACCGGTATTATCGATAGCCATGCATTTATGTTGCAATTGCAAGCTGATTTCGAAAATGTCGGCGGTCAATGCATTTTTAATACTAAGTTGAAAGCGCTTAAGTTTGATGCTTTTGGGATACATGTTGAATCTGAAAATGACAATACAAAAATTATAGCGAAGCAATGTATCAACGCAGCAGGTTTGAATGCGGTGTCCTTTTGTCAGAGTCTCCAAGGTTTTTCGCCGGTTATTTTGCCTAAAGCATATTTTGCCAAGGGAAATTATTTTTCATATCAAGGTAAAGTGCCCTTCAAGCATTTAATTTATCCTGTTCCTGTTCATGGAGGTTTAGGTGTCCATTTAACCTTGGATATGAATAAGGCCGCCAAGTTTGGCCCAGATGTAGAGTGGTTGGCCGATAATGAACCATTTGATTATCGAGTTGATGAATCGAAAAAAAGTGATTTTGTAAAGGCTGTTAAGACATATTGGCCAGCTTTGAATGAATCAAAGCTCTGTGCAGATTATTCAGGCATCAGGCCAAAAATTTCTGGCCCTTCAGATATAGCCGCAGACTTTTGCATACAAGGTGAAGAGGTACACGGCATCAAAGGTTTTATTAATTTACTCGGAATAGAGTCACCTGGCCTGACGTCCGCACTAGCAATCGCTGAATTGGTGGCTAAAAAATTGAGTTAGTTGTGCTTTCTAGTAATCAGCTCTGGTTGTTGGAGGTGCGTGAGTTTTCCTTTGGTGTTCTTGCCAGACACCAAACATCTACTCTGCTAGCCCCTGAATCGAGTAATAGTTTGCTCGCTAATTCACAGGTGGCTTTGGTTGTCATGACATCGTCAATTAAAGCGATATGTCTACCTTTTATGAGATCAAATTGGCTTTTTTTAGTTGTGATGGCAAGTGAGCCTTTCAAGTTTATCAAGCGTTGCTGTTTGTTTAGTTGAGCTTGAGTCTCGGTGTTTTTTGTTTTGATGAGAATATTATTGGCGGTAGGGATACCTAGTTTTTTAGATAACTTTTTTGCGATTAACTCAGCCTGATTGTAGCCCCTTATTTTCTTTTTCGATTTATGAATGGGTATGGGGGTTAGTAAGTCGGGTAAGGGATATGGCTTGATGCCTTGCGTCGAAGTTATTATTTCACTGATGAGAGTGCTGGTGATAGGGTTTAGCCAATAACGCTCGGAGGAATATTTTATTTGCCTGATGAGAGTGTTGATTGGGAATTCATATTTAAACACGCAGAATGTTCGGCTAAAGCTTGGTGGCTTACTTATGCATTCACCGCATAATAGCGTGTCTGTAACGGATGCCTGAGTTTCTAATACCATGGGAAGGCAGCAACTCCAGCACTTGGTATTTAGTTTTGGTAGGTCCTGGTTGCATTCATCGCAAAAGTACCGATTCTTGTTGGTTCTTTCATTGCAAAGGTAGCAGTTTTTAACGCCAGTTTGAGAAGAAAATCTTGAGTAAAATATTACATGATTTTGGAGTCTGTTAACCATATGTGAAAATTTGGTTGACAAGTTTTTGAGGATTCTTATCATTAGCCACATCCTTGAGCTTATCTAAGCAGAAAATTTCCTTTTATCTGCTTTTTTGTAGGCTAAATATTGATTCAATTTTCAGGAAAATGCTATGACGATGCGCCACATTTGGACGAATGAAGAAGTACAGGCCTTATTTGACTTGCCATTTAATGACCTTTTGTTCAAAGCCCAAACCGTCCATCGTGAAAATTTTGACCCGAATCAGGTTCAAGTTAGTACGCTTTTATCCATCAAAACGGGTGCTTGTCCTGAAGATTGCAAATATTGTCCTCAATCAGGCCATTACAATACCGGCTTAGAAAAAGAGCGTTTGCTTCAAGTTGAAAAAGTACTCGAAAAAGCCAGAGAAGCAAAATCTAAAGGTAGCAGCCGTTTTTGTATGGGCGCGGCTTGGAAACATCCTAGTGAAAAAGATCTACCTTTTGTCTTGGAAATGGTTAAAGGCGTTAAAGAGCTAGGTTTGGAAACCTGTATGACCTTAGGAAAGCTAACATCAGATCAAGCCGCTCAGCTTGGTGAAGCGGGTTTGGATTACTACAACCATAATCTTGATACATCTCCAGAATATTACGACAAAATTATTACTACACGTAGTTATCAGGATCGTTTGGATACGCTATCTCACGTGCGAGATGCAGGCATGAAAGTATGCAGTGGTGGTATTGTTGGGATGGGTGAAGAAGCAAAAGACCGGGTGGGGTTATTGGTTCAATTGGCCAATCTGCCATCTCAGCCAGAAAGTGTGCCGATCAATATGCTTGTTAAAGTAAAAGGAACGCCGCTTGAAAATGTTGAAAATATCGACAACTTTGAGTTTATTCGGTGTATTGCCGTTGCGCGTATTCTAATGCCACAAAGTCATGTTCGTTTATCTGCAGGGCGTGAAAGTATGTCGGATGAAATGCAGGCCATGGCATTTATGGCTGGCGCAAACTCGATCTTCTACGGCGAGTGTTTATTGACCACACCAAACCCTGAAACCCATAAAGACATGCAGCTTTTCAAACGTTTGGGTTTAAAGCCTGAACAGCGTATTGAAAAGTCCGATGATGAGCAAGAGCAACTTTTGACAAAGGCAATGGATGCACAAGCCAATGACCATCTTTTTTATGAAGCATCTTCAAATAAAGATGCGGGCTTGATCAATACTCAGTCAGTAAATTAATTGGCTGTTTTTCAAGATGCATGGCGAAAAGCTTTAGACGAGCGCTCCAAGTTAGGTCTTTTTCGCCATCATAAGATTCTGGAATCTGCTCAGGGAGTAGAGGTTCTTGTCGATGGTAAAGCTTACTTAGCTTTTTGTAGTAATGACTATCTGGGTTTAGCAAATCACCCCGAGGTGAGTGAAACCGCTATCAAGTCTATAGAAAACTATGGCTTCGGTAGTGGTGCGTCGCATTTAGTCATTGGGCATCATATAGAGCACGATCTGCTTGAAACTGAGTTGGCAGAGTTCACAGGGCGCGATCGAGCCATGGTTTTCTCGAGTGGCTATATGGCAAATATGGCGCTGGTGTCTTCATTAGTCGATAAGTCAGACTTGGTCTTACAAGATAAGCTGAACCATGCTTCTTTATTGGATGGTGGTTTACTCAGTGGAGCACGTTTTCAGCGCTTTCTTCACAATGATATGAACAGTCTTGACGCTTATTTGTATAAGTTTAATCAAGATCAAAAAATCAATAAAAGCCTTGTCGTGACCGATGGCGTCTTCAGTATGGATGGCGATATTGCGCATCTCGATAAGATGGCAGAAATTTCAAAAAACTATGATGCCTTATTAATGGTCGATGATGCGCATGGCCTTGGTGTGTTAGGTGAAAAGGGCCAGGGAACCATTGCTTCATTGGGGCTGACTCAAGATGATGTACCAGTACTGATGGGCACATTTGGTAAAGCGTTCGGCACAAGTGGCGCTTTTGTTGCCGGTTCTGAGCAATTGATTGAATATTTATCTCAGGTGGCTCGACCCTATATTTATACAACGGCGATGCCGCCTTGTGTTGCTGCAGCTACTCGGAAAAGCTTGGAACTGATAAAATCAGCGGATACATCTCGAACACATTTAAAAACCTTAATCGCTTACTTTCGGACAAAAGTTAGTGCTCTAGGTTATGCATTAATGCCATCTGAAACACCTATACAACCGGTTGTCATCGGGTCGAGCTTTAAAGTCATGGTCTTAGCGGAATTCTTGAAAGAAAGAGGTGTTTTGGTGGGTGCCATTCGTCCACCCACTGTTCCAGATAAAACAGCTCGATTAAGAATAACGCTGAGTGCTGCTCATACACTTGCCCAGATAGATCGACTGATCGATACCCTTTCTGAAGCGCTTGATAAAGGTGTTATTGAACATGGCTAGCAATCAAACCTTCATTTTTTTGTCTGTAGGTTTTGAATGAGAATAATCTTGCTTAATGGTTGGGCGGCATCTTCAGGGATGTTAGAAAATTTTAAACTAAATTTTCCGTCTAGTTTTGAGCTATATGTCTTGGATAACTTATATCAGTTCGAATTACCCGAAGTTATTGCCAAGCTTGATGAATT
>JBFJZQ010000092.1:0-10818 GCA_041622015.1 Oleiphilaceae bacterium | reverse complement strand
CGGGTACAGATCGTTTAGAAGAAGTCGTCACTCAGTTAGGGCTTTCAGAAGAGCATATTGTCGTGAATGTGCAGGGTGATGAACCTTTAATTCCCCCTGAAATTATTAATCAAGTGGCGCAAAACCTGGCAGATAACACCAGTGCCGGTATTGCGACACTGTGTGAAAGAATCCACGATCCTAAGCATGTTTTTAACCCTAATGTGGTCAAAGTGGTTTTTGATGATCGGAGCTTAGCTAGCTACTTCAGTCGTGCTCCTATTCCTTGGGCACGCGATAACTTCACTACAATGAGTGCAGGCTCAATACCTGCGGGGGCAGAATATTTCAGGCATATAGGTATGTATGCTTATCGGGTTGAGTTTTTGAAAAATTATGTCAAATGGCTGCCGAGTATGACAGAAAAGACCGAGTGTCTTGAGCAGTTACGAGCGCTATCTAATGGCGTCAAAATTCATATTGAAGAGGCTCATATCTCTCCGCCTGCAGGTGTTGATACAGAAGAAGATCTGCAGCGTTTAAGAGCCATGATGCTAAGTTCAATTAAAGCGGATAACGATGATTAAAATTCTGTTTGTATGTTTAGGCAATATCTGTCGATCACCCACGGCTCAAGGCGTTTTTGAAGGCCGATTGGCGGAGGGTTTTGACAAGGCGCTCTTCCAAGCTAAGTCGCTAAATGAGGTATTCCTGATCGACTCAGCAGGTACGACGGCTTGGCATACTGGAAAAGAACCCGATAAACGTTCGCAGCTCGCCGCAAAAAAACGGGGTTATGATCTAAGTAAACTCCGCGCAAGACAAGTTTCGGATAGAGACTTTATTGAGTTTGATCTTATATTAGCGATGGACAAAACCAATCTAAAATCATTACAAGAACACTGTCCAAGAGAATATCAACATAAGTTGGCCTTATTTCTCGATTATGCCGAAGGCTCTGAGCAGGAAGTTCCTGACCCCTATTACGGCGGAGAAAGCGGCTTTAATCATGTGTTAGATTTAATTGAATCTGCAAGCGATGGTTTGATACACCATTTGAAACAGAAACATAAGTGATGTTTAGCTTACAATCCAAGGTAGATTTATCCCATTCAAATACGCTGAGCCTGCCTTGTGTCGCCGCTAAATTTATAGAGCTTGAAGGCGAATCTGAGCTGCTATCGGTCTTCAAAAAATACCCCCTCACGTCATCAAATACCTTATTCATAGGCGGTGGAAGCAATGTCATTCTGCCGCCATCACTGCAACACTATGTGTTAACGTTTCGAGATAAGTTCCCCGAAGATGCGGTGGTGATTAAAGAAGAAAGCTCAACAGAGGTGCTGATCGAGGTAGAAGCCGGTGTGGAATGGGATGCATTGGTTGAGTATTGCGTGCTTTCAGGCTATTACGGTTTAGAAAACTTATCCTTGATACCGGGAACGATGGGGGCAGCGCCGATTCAAAATATCGGTGCCTACGGTGTAGAAATTGCTGATTGTCTAGAAGAGCTGAAGGTCTTTTGTATCGACGAGCAAAGACTGGTTGTGTTTCGTTCTGAGCAATGCGAATTCGCCTATCGAGATAGTATTTTTAAGCGCAACCCGGGTAAATATATCATTGTCAGTGTCAGCTTACGTCTTCGTAAAGAGCCTGTATTTACCTTGGAATATGGAGAGCTTAAATCTTTAAACACTGAGGCAAATCTATCAGGAAGCTTGGTCCGAAACACGGTGATCGCAACCCGACAAGCAAAACTCCCCGACCCGAAAAAATTGCCCAATGCGGGGAGTTTTTTTAAGAACCCGGTTGTCTCAGCAGAACAAGAAAAGGGGCTTAAAGACGCCTATCCTGCTCTTGTTAGTTATCCGCTGCCTACTGGTCAGTTTAAGTTAGCGGCTGCGTGGTTGATCGATCAAGCGGGTTGGAAGGGCTATAGAAATGACTATGTAGGCGTTCACGATAAACAAGCCTTGGTGATCGTGAATCATAATGGTGGACAACAGTGCGACATACTCGCTCTAGCAGAAAAGATTAAAGCGAGTATTTTTCAGAAATTCCACGTTGTATTGGAAATCGAGCCCGTTTTTATTTCAGCTTAGACTGTCTCTGCCAGTAGCTTCCAAGGTTGCAGTGCTTCCAGCTCGTAAGCAAGTTCTAACAAGGTACGTTCATCCCCAAAACGCGCTGAAAGTTGCATGCCAATAGGTAAGCCTTCATGAGTTTGACCTGCAGGAAGGGCTATGGCGGGCGTGCCGGCAATATTCGCCATGGGTGTAAAGCTCACATAACGCATCAATCGATCAAATAAACTCTCAAAGGACTGCGTAGGGCTGAGCTCTCCGAGTGGTCGCGTTGATTGGCCTAAGACTGGTGAGAGGTATAAATCATAGGTTTTAAAGGGCGCCTGGAACTGAACACCATGCTTCTTTAGTCGCGAAATCATAAAGGGTGTTTTATACATTTGCTTTCGGTAATGATTGGCTAAGCCGGTGGATAAGGTGTCTAGTTGGTTTTTGTCAAAGTCTTTGCCAAATGAAAGTTTGCCGGTTTTTTTCACCATATAGGCGAGCATGCCCCAGTACATAGAAAAATCATCTGAAAACTGTGCCGAAACCGGATAACGCATCTCTTCTACTTGATGCCCTGCTTTGGCAAGTACTTCGGCGGTGCGTAAACAGGCATCACGGGTTTCTTTATCTGTGCTATAGCCCATGATGGAGTCGACGTAGCAACCGATTCTTAAACGTTTTTTACCCGCTTCTGTTACTAAGGGTAGGGGAGGGATTTTAGGGTTTTGGTATATTTTTTGTGCTTCGAAATGATAATAGGCCGTATCACGAACGCTTCGGCTAAGTATGCCTTCGCTGACAATATTAATCGGTAAACTGCGTGCGATATATTCATTAACATGTCTTCCGCGGCTGGGTTTTAAACCAACCAAACCACAGCAGGCAGCAGGAATACGAATGGAGCCACCTCCATCATTGCCATGGGCAAAGGGAATAACCCCCGCTGCCACCAACGCCGCTGAACCGCCAGAAGATGCGCCCGATGAAAAATTCAGATTCCAAGGGTTTTTAGTTGCCTCAGTATGAACAGGCTCAGTGGACGCATTAAAGCCGAATTCGGGAAGGGCTGATTTGCCAATCACTCTTAGGCCTGTCGCGCTGAATTGATCAGCATACGGGCTATGTTTTTTGTCTTTTTTGGGAATAAACGCAGCGGTGCCAAAACTGGTCGGCATCCCTCTATAGGCTATGTTATCTTTTAAAAATGAAGGAATACCTTTAAATAAAACCTGTTCAGCCGCAGATTTCTCGGTTTTGCGTGGCTTGGAACGCTCAGCAAAAAGTTCCGCTTCATCCATTAAATAATTGATGGCACAAATATCGGGGTTGACTCGTTTGGCTCTGGCGAGCGCCGCTTGGGTAAGTTCATCTGAAGAGGTTTCATTCCGTTGAATCTTTTGAGCCAAACTAACGGCATCGTCAGTACCCAAGGTGTCTTCACTGAAAGCATGACGGAACGGCTGGTTTGAAGAAGCTATACTCATAACGTGTTCTCATTGTTATTTTGGACTTATGAATAGAGTTTTAATGTTACCTAGTTATATCAGAAAAACCCAGGTTTCATGCTGTTTGCTCAAACATCAACAACCTTGAATTAAACTCAAGAAAAGCGATAATGCTCTGCTGTTTCTTTACCGTAGTTGCTGTACTTATGTCTCAAGCCTCTCACAAGATCAAGGTGCCGAAAAATGCCCTTCAAACTAGCTTGCTAGGGAGTTCGGCACTGGTGCGCAAAGTACAAACACTCATCGACAAAGACATACCGATAAATCAGACTCGGTTCTCTGAAAGACTCACCCAGAATATGGACTTTACTAGTTCCTTGAAATTATCTGAACTGCATGGCCACCTTCGAGTCTTAGATAAAAAAATGGCAGGTTTTTCGGCTAGTGATGATGGTCAAACTGATCAGCACCAGTCGAAAAAAATAGCGTTAAATGCAGCGTTTGAACGTGTTCATCGAGCCATATTGCAAACGATTAATCAAAGTTTTGATGCGAATATTGAGCAAGCTCGCTATCCCTTACCGAAGTTGATAATTGACAAGGGAAGGCCTGATTTATCGATATATCAAGCTTTTTATGTCGCGCAGCAAAAAGATATGTCTGCCAAAATTCAAGGTCTTAGAACCTATATGCGAGAAGTACTTTCGGCAACATCACCTAGTATGGCAAAACTTGCTCTAGTTGATAAAACTTTAGAAGAAACCATCGGCTTCCCTTTAAGAGGTGGTTTTTCTGCCATGTCAAAAGTCGTGCAGCAATATACGCAAAGGTTAGAAAGCGAGTGGCAGGATGATGCCCAGCAAGAATTATTTCAGGAGAGAGGCTCTAGCGATTTTTTGAATGAGCTTCACCAACTCCTATTAGCAGAATTAGATCTGCGTCTACAGCCAATTCAAGGCATGTTAGATGCGTTCAACCACGAGGTAAATTAAGTACATGATCAGATTGATGTTTTTACTGGCATTTATATTGGGAGCCGCTTCCGCTTTGGGAATGAGTTACGTTTTTCTGGGTACGGATGTTTTGGCATTATCAGTCACGTTGGTCATTGCCTTTGTTTATGGCATTGGGGCAATCGAATTAGTGCAATTCCAAAAAGCGACCCAAAGTTTACACAATGCATTAGCCAATATTCCCGAGTTTTCTAAGGATGAAAAAACAAATAGTGAAAGCCTTGCTAAGTGGTTGGATCGTTTACACAGTTCTTTAAAATATTCTGTCCATTCACGTATTGAAGGTGAAAGTAAAGGCTTACCCTCGCCAGTGTTAACACCTTATCTAGTGGGTTTGCTGGTGATGTTAGGTTTGTTGGGGACATTTGTCGGCATGGTAGACACGCTGCAAGGCTCAGTGATTGCCCTGCAAGGGAGTACGGAACTTTCTGCTATCAGAGAAGGTTTAGCCGCCCCGATTAAAGGTTTAGGTGCCGCTTTTGGTACCTCGGTTGCGGGCGTTGCTGCCTCTGCGATGCTGGGGCTCATGTCAACACTTAGCAGGCGGGAACGCATTTTAGTGGCGCGAGAATTAGACTCGAAAATCAACACAGTCTTCAGGTCTTTTTCACTCAATTTCAACCGCCAAGAGACCTATAAGTCACTGCAGCAACAAGCCAAAGCCTTGCCTGAATTAGCCGCGCAAATTGCCGTGATGGCAAAGAATCTCGAAGGCATGGGCCAGCGTTTAGGCCAAGAATTAAATACCAAACAAGATAACTTTCATAGCTCGGTGGAACAGTCTTATCAACAATTAGCGAACTCGGTGACTGACGGTTTAAATAAAGTGCTTCAAGAAAGTGGTGAACTCGTGGCTCAGCAAATGCGCCCGGTGGTTGATACGGTGATGTCGGAATTATCTCAACGCCTGCAGGAACATGTACTTGAAACCCAAACTCAGCTCGTCAGCCAGTCTGAAAATCACTTAGTTAAGATAAGTCAAAGTCTGGCGGAGCATGCTGCTTCAGCTAATGATGTATGGCATAAAGGCGTCTCAGATCATCAAGCTATTCAGACGTCTTTAGCGAGTAATATGCACGAAACCATGAGCGGTTTTACCCAGACTTTTCAAGCAATGTCTCATGAAGTTATTCAGCAATATCTTGAGAAATCTGACGCCAGTCACGAACAGCGAAAAATAGCTGAAGATGAAAAACTGACTCAGTGGCTTGAAACACTTCAAGCAAACCAAAAAACAACTCACGCAGTATTAGAGAATTTTGCAGAACAACAGAATAGCGTTTGGCAAACAGCGTCATCTGCTTTTGTTGCTTCAACGAAACAGTTATCAGAAGATTTGAACTCTGCTGTAAACGCACAACAACACTCGCAGCATAAGGTGACTGAACTTATAGAACGTTCTATGACCGAACTGCAAAGTGCGGCATTAAATAGCGCTGAAAATATGCGCGCCTATACCGATAAATTGAACGAAGCGTCAGAGCGTAGCTTGCAAGCAAGAGAACAAGCTGAGCTTGTTTGGCAAACCCAGCATAACAAAGCGATGCAGCATATTGCATCGCAATTAAATGAACAGCTCAACGAATTACGTGAGCAGGAGCAACTTAGGGCAGATAAGTCTCTGCAGCAGTTAATCAAGTTAGAAGGTACGGTTGCCGAGCAATTGGCCGAGTTGGGTCAAGCTTTAGAAGCACCGATGCAGCGATTAATTGATACCGCCTCAGAAGCACCCAAGGCCGCCGCAGAAGTGATTACCAAACTGAAGGAAGAAATGACCCAGAATATGGCGCGGGATAATAATTTACTTGAAGAGCGCAGACGGATTATGTCTGACTTAGACGGTTTATCAGATTCTTTAGCGCAAAGTACGGTGAATCAGGGTAAGGCCATGGAATCCTTGTTGAGTTCATCAGGCACCATGCTTGCAGAGATCAGTGAGCGCTTTGACGCGAAAGTGGATAATGAAATTAATAAGCTTTCTGGCATTGCTCTACAGTTTTCAGAAAGCAGTGTCGATATTGCCAGTATGAGTGATGCTTTTGTGGGGGCCATTGAGCGTTTCAGTGAATCAAATGACAAACTGGTGGATAACTTAGGCAAAATAGAAACCGCACTTGAAGCTTCAACACATAGAAGCGACGAGCAACTGGCGTATTACGTGGCCCAAGCCAGAGAGATAATTGATCACAGCATGATGAGCCAAAAAGGCCTAATTGAAGAAATTAATCAAATGGCCATTAAGCGTGCGGATGAAAGTGTGGCCACTCGCACTGATAAAGTGGGTGCCTAAGTATGGAACTTGAAGAACTGCGTGAAGATTCCCCGCCTATTTGGGCAATATTTGGTGATTTGATGTCTGGCTTAGTCGGCGTTTTTGTACTCTTGCTTATTTGGGTGATTGGCTATCAACTAGAGTTATCAAAAAGCTTAGAAGAAGAAGTCGCTAAACGTCAAGCAGAAGAACAACGCCGACTAGCCCTAGAAGAAGCTTTGGCAGATCCGCTTTCAAGCGGTCGGGTGACCTTTAAGAATGGCAAAATTGGCATTAGTGGAAGTGTACTTTTTTCCTTAAATTCGGATCAGCTGCAGACGGAGGGACGAGAACTTCTTACCACCTTAGTTTCGCCTTTGAAAATATTTTTGGGGGAACGAAATGAAGTGCTCATGGTGAGCGGCTTTACCGATGACTTACCCATACAAAAAGGCAACTTACGCTATGCCGATAACTGGGAGTTATCAGCCCAGCGTGCATTAACCGTAACCCGAACCTTAATCGAAGAAGGCATGCCGCCCGAGCTGGTGTTTGCAGCGGCATTTGGTGCACAAAGCCCTGTGGTGCCGAATAATGACGCTCAAAGTCGGTCTCAAAACAGACGCGTTGAAATGGCGCCGGTTCCCAGAGCAAAATCGGATGCTTCAAGTTGATGTGTGAATCTTTGTCAGAGCGTCTTAGTGAATTTGAACTCCGCTTGTCTCAGTTTTCAGCTGAAGATTTATCCTATTTCGATTCTCTAAAGTTGAATTACATAGAAGCAATGCTCGAACGCGCCAAAACCTACCTTGCTCATGATGCGAAACACCTAGTCGTCAAACTTCTGGAAAAATCACAGGGCTTGTTTCAGGTATTAGAGTCTAATGTCCAGAGCAAAACCCATAAATCTGAAACCGAAGCTGTCGATGTTGAAGAAAATGACCAGCAGCGTATTGATCCAGTAATGCAGTTCTCCTTGTTAAGGCGCGAGCTTCAGGCAGAGCGCTTCACCCTTCCTAATAGTTCAGAAGGTGGACATAAAAAAAATAATCAACATATTGCTCATGAGACCGACACTGAATTACAGTCATTTGGCCAGTATCAAGAAATGTTCGAAAAGATGGCGCTGGATCGATTGTTAGCGAAAGTTATGCAACAGATTCCAGAAAATGCCGGGCCACTAAACCCGGAACGCTTAGTTATTCGATCCTTTAAAGCGCTTCAAGACATTTCACCTGAATACTTAAGTCGTTTGCTTTCATATTATGAATCTTTGCTGATTCTACAAACAGTTAATAGTGCTCTGAAATAAGTATTCAGAGTTTAGGCTAATCAATTGGAATAGATTGCTCTATACTTGTACATCATTATCATGCGCTGCTGACTGAATTAGTTGATCAATAATAAATGAGTAAAATGTTATGCGAATACTAATAGTGGATGATCAACAGTCAATTCGGTTGGTCTCTTCTGCTGTTGTTTCTTCTTTAGGGCATGATGTCGTCGAAGCAGGCTCTGGTCAGGAAGCAGTCGATATTTGTGCAAATGAGAAAATTGATCTTATTTTAATGGATGTTGAAATGCCGGGCTTGAACGGTTTTGAAACTACAAAAAAAATTCGCGCTCATAACCCAACTTGGTTCCCTATTATTTTTTTGAGCGGTAAGACAGACCCTAAATTCTTTTCTGAGGGAATTAAATCGGGAGGGGATATCTATTTAGTTAAGCCCATTGTTCCAGAAGTATTAGAATCGATGATTCATGCGATGGAAAGGATTGTGAATATTCAGGATGAATTGCATGGTACAAAAATAAAGATGGAGTTGTTGGCGCATCATGATGAGTTAACGGGCCTTGTTAATCGTAGAGGCTTTGATAAAGCTATTTTATTAGAGATGAACCATGCTAAAAAAGAAAAAGCTCCACTTAGCATCGCTATGATTGATGTTGATTACTTTAAGCAATTCAATGATAACTACGGGCACCAGGCTGGTGATGAATGTTTAAAAGAGGTCGCTAAATTACTTAAAGAAGCGGCTTGTCGTCCAACAGATATAGTGACTCGATATGGGGGAGAAGAGTTTGCTTTAATCCTACCGAAGACTACAGAAAAGCAAGCAGAAATTGTAGGTAAACGTATTACTGAAGCTTTTAAAGAGCTAGCCTATCCTCATGCTTATTCTGCTGTGGCAAATCATGTGACTGTGAGTGGTGGCATTGCCCAGCTAACCAGTCATGCTGATCCAAAAAGTTTGATCAAAGATGCAGATGAAACACTGTATTTAGTGAAAGCGTCTAGTCGTAATAAGATAATGATCAGACCTGAATAATTTACTTCCAACTCTGCTTAAAAGCTCCTTCAGAATTTCGATCAACTGCCAGTATGCATATTTCAGATGAAAAGGTGATGAGTCGTTTAGAGCGACATAGTGGTGATTTTATTCGCTTCAGCTAAAAGAGCCGTCTTGCTAGAAAAGTAGACATCATCGCTTAAAACTTCTTTGTTAAATGAATTCTTTTTGAAAACACTCTAGTAGGTATAATAGGGGAAATTATCTTTTTGGATCTAAGTATGAACGATGAAGTCAATTACAAAAATAACCCCTTGCATGGTCTGAGTTTGAAAAACTTGTTAATTGAAATAGTTGATCATTATGGCTTCGAAATTCTTAATGCCTATTTAAATATTAATTGTTTTAAGACCAACCCAAGTATTGAATCCAGTGTGAAGTTTCTTAAAAAAACAGAGTGGGCTCGTCACAAAGTCGAAGTTTTTTATTTATACGAATATAAGAATCTACCGCGAGCTTCTTCGGATCAATTTGCCCTGCCACCCAGAGACAGAATTGTGCCAAGTCATCATTTGCCTGGTGAACCCGCGCAACTGAGCTTCGAAGACGCAGAACGTCTGCGCGAAAAACGAGCTAAAAAGGCTGCTGAGCGAAGCCAGAGTGCTAGCCATCGCTCTGGAGGTGTTAAGCGATCAGCTCCACATCGAAATGATGCCTTCAATAGTAACAATGAACGCAAATGTCAGCGAGATGATGAACCAAAAACTAGTAAATCAAATGAATCCACTAAACCAAGCTCTGACCCATGGGCAAAATGGAAAGAATAAGTTCATATGTCAATGAACCCTTCTTTCCATTTATATTCGCTGACAAATTTTTTAAGTGTTAAAGAAAGTCTAAAGGACTGGATGTTTTCCCTTTTGAGAAATTAGCCGTATGTGTGTAAATCATGGTGGTTGATACATCGCTATGACCCAGTAGCTGTTGCAGGGTGCGAATATCCATACCCCTTTCCAAATGGTGTGTTGCAAAACTATGTCTAAAGGTATGACACGAAACCCTTTTGGGTATTTTTAGTGTTCTTGCTGTATTCCTTACTATTCTTTGAAGACCTGTTTCATGAAGGTGGTGACGCCTTACGGTATTTGTTTTTGGGTCAATAGATAGTTTTGCCGACGGAAAGACATATTGCCAAACCCATTGCTTATCACTCTTGCCATACTTTCTAACTAATTCTGCATGCATATAAACACTGCCGTGGCCATTACTTAAATCGTGTTGATGTAAGGTTTTCACTTTGGCTAATTGTTGCTTCATCGCATTCATGATTTTGACGGGCAGGGGGACAATCCTTTCTTTATTGCCTTTTCCATCCCGCACAATAATTTGTTGATAGCCAAAATCAATATCCTGAATGCGCAATCTAAGTGCTTCCATCAACCTTAAACCACAGCCATATAACAAGGAAACCAATAAAAGTTGTACGCCCTCTAGGGCTGATAAGAATTGCGATACTTCTTCCACAGAAAGTACTACTGGTAATTTTTCGCGCCTTTTGGCTCTGACGAATTTACTTAAATCTCCCATCTCAATTTGAAGAACAGACTTAAAATAAAAAGAGACAGCATTCAGCGCTAAGGCTTGCGTTGCGTTAGAGACGCTTTTATCAACCGCCAAATAACTTAAATAATTAATAACAGTTTGATCACTGTTGCTGGGGAGTTTTACATTGTCAGCAAATTTCAGAAAACGATTCACCCAATGAAT
>JBFJZQ010000091.1:0-10830 GCA_041622015.1 Oleiphilaceae bacterium | reverse complement strand
GAGCATTATTGAGTTATTATCTTAGCTATCAATTTGTGCTCAGTTCACAGCAACCACATTTTAATCTAGGGAAACATGTCCATATGACTTGCATTGCCAAGCCAAGCGTTCAACTTTCTTTTTTAATACTCAATAAACTTGCGATATTAATCTCTTTTACACTTATCACAGCTTTTACTTCTAGCTTTTCCCATGCTGAAGCTTCCATCAAAGAAAGCCATGGTTTTGCCTTATATGGTGACCTTAAATATCCTAAAGGATTTAAACATTTCGAGTATGCCAACCCAAAGGCGCCCAAAGGTGGACAGCTAAGATTAATGGGCTTTGGCGCGTTTGATTCCTTAAACCCGTATACCTTGAAAGGCATGAGCCCTTTCAATACACCGGGTCAATTTATGTTTGGTTTCTCTGAATTGAATGAGACCTTGCTAATTGGTACCGGTGATTATTCACCTTCAGCAGATGAACCTCAGAGTGCGTATGGTTTAATCGCACAATTAATACGCTACCCTGATGATATTGCCTGGGTTGAATTCACGATAAATCCGAAAGCACATTTCCATGATAAACATCAAATTGATGCTGAAGATGTGGTGTTTTCCTATCAAACTTTAATCAAGAAAGGCCACCCACGATTTCAACAAATGCTTTTGGGCGTGCAGTCTGTTGAAGCACTGAATGAAAGAAGTGTGCGCTTTACCTTCAAAGATAAACACCAGCGCGCCAATATACTTAGAGCCGGTGAACTTCCAGTATTACCGAAACACTTTTGGCAAAACAAAGATTTTGAACGCAGCAGTGAAGTCACGCCTTTATTAAGTGGCCCTTATCGCGTTGCAGATGTAAAAATGGGGCAAGCAATCGTATTAAAACGAGAACAAGACTTTTGGGCAAGGCAGCTAAATGTTTACCAAGGACGTTATAATTTTGACACCATTACCATAGATTATTATCGTGATCAAAGTGTGGCTTTTGAAGGTTTTAAGGCCGGGCAATTTGATCTTTTTTACGACTATGCAGCTAAAAACTGGGCAATGTCTTATGATTTTCCTGCCATTAAACAAGGCAAGGTTGTCAAAGAAGAAATTACACACAAAATCCCCTCATCGACTCAAGCATTCTTTTTTAATGTTAGACGCCCTATCTTTCAGGATAAGCGTGTAAGACAAGCTTTAAGCTTAATGTTTGATTTTGAATGGACAAATAAAAGCTTATTCAATGATGCGTACAGACGAAATAAGAGTTTTTATCCGAACTCGGATTTCCAGGCACTAGATCTTCCGGATAAAGCTGAATTAGCCCTACTAGAACCATTTAAGAATCAATTACCTGAGGCTTTATTTAACACCAAATTCAGCCTATCTGAGACAAAAGCGGATGGCAACATCAGAGAGCAACTTAGAGAAGCTAACACGCTTCTAAAAGCAGCTGGCTGGACATTATCTGGACAGCAACTGGTCAATGAACAAACGGGCAAACCATTTGAGTTCGAGATTCTCGTTCGCCAAGCCGGTATTCAGAGAGTGATCCTGCCTTTTATAAAAAACTTAGAACGACTTGGGATAAAAGCAATTCCACGACTGATAGACACCGCACAATACAAAGTCAGATTGGATCAATTTGATTTCGATATGACCGTCGTTTCTTTATCTCAAGGTCATGCACCGAGTTATGAGCAACGAGACTACTTTCATTCAAGTACCAGCATGATTGAAGGCAGCCAGAATTATGCAGGCATACACAATCCTGTTATTGATGCATTGATAGAAAAGGTTTTATCAGCACGAATTAGAGATGAGTTAGTAACCTCAATGAAAGCGCTCGATAGGGTTCTCCTCTGGGAGCATTACACTATTCCTAATTGGCATCTTAACTATCATCGTCTTGCTTCTTGGCAAAAGTTTCAACGACCTAAGTCACCAAATGGTGAGGACTTATCACCCTATAAACTTGGTATAGAGAATTGGTGGATGAAAAAGCAATAGCTAACAAGAGCTGTATTTATTGAATAGTATTTAATAGAAAGAGTGCCCATTCAGGGACAGGCTTTGTCTTAAATTCAACCTTACCTTCTTTGACGACGGCAATTTGTTTGAAGGGTTTGATGCAATCTGAATTATCAAGAAGGTAAGTCTGATCGGCTAGCTGAATGGCGGTTTTAATATTTTCTAGGGTTCTAGGAACTCTGGTTTCGACCTTATCATCCGGCACAAAATGGCCACCTTCGATAATTCTTTGCGATATACGCGCTTTATTCAAATCTATGGAAGAGAGATGGATAAATACCAGGATGATTTCATAATTATAGGCTTTTGCTTTCGCTAAAAAATCTACTTTTGATGGATGAGAAAACACGGTTTCAAAGCAGAAGGTCTTCCCCTCTTCGACCAATCTATTTCTGACTTCTTCAGCGATAGATGCTGCCTGATAGCTATGTTCTTCAGGATGTTCGGGAAACAACTCTCTTGCGATATTATCCGCATTGATAAAAGGAAGCTTCAAGGGTTTTAGCTGAGTATTGTAAAACGTCGTCTTTCCAGCCCCATTCCCGCCGGCTAATAACCAAAGTTGTTTCTTAGTCAATTAAGCGCATCCTTCATCGCTTTAAACTCACCATTTTTAAAAGTGCCTACTTTGACCTTCCCTTTAGCATCTATTTTTTCAAGCATACCAGGGTAATCATTTGAAGCCTGGTAGCGAACAGCCGTTGTAGTGATAGCTTGTGCCAATTCTCCTGACTCACGTTGTAATTCTAGGCTATCAAACACAGCCATCGGATCGACCGGGTTTGCATCAACTTTTTCAACTCTAAGTTGAGCTAAACCGGAACTACAGGCAATCAAGGCTTCAGGGTCCACATAGCGGGCAACATTTCGACCTAACTCAGCCCAGTACTCAATTTGCTCTACAGCCGTTCTTTTATTAACGAGCGCTGCATTTTTTGCGGCAATCATTAAACTATTTTCTAAACGAATCGCAGTGTGTTTAGCCATACTATTTACCTCAGCAAATTACTCAAACACAGAAATTGTAGCATAACGCAACAAATCAAAGATATATTTGTTGCAAATCAAAACACATTTTTTTAATGAGGTAATAAAATAAAAAAAGGAGCCTTATTAAGCTCCTTTTTTATTAACAAAGAAATAACAGATACTTCTTAGGGCAGCTCATCAAATTCCTCACCTTCTTTTTCTACAACAGGTGCAATCAAGTCTTCTTTAGTTATACCCATTAATAGAAGTATATTACTGGCGACATAAATAGAGGAATAGGTACCAATAAATACCCCCACTAAGAGTGCCTTGGCAAAACCATTGATCATCTCACCGCCAAAGAAATATAGCGACAATAAGACTAAAATAGTGGTTAAAGACGTCACGACGGTTCTGGATAAGGTTTGTGTTAAAGAGATATTAATAACTTCTAATGGCTCAATCTTTCTCAGTAAGCGGAAGTTTTCTCTGATCCTATCTGCTACAACAATTGTATCGTTCAAGGAGTACCCTATTACGGCCAATAATGCAGCGAGCACTGTTAAATCAAAATCCCAACTGAATACAGAAAAAACACCAATTACGATGATCACATCATGTATTAATGCAGCTACGGCGCCCACAGAAAATTTAAATTGGAAACGTAATGCAACATATATCATCACCAAGCCGAGAGCTAACAATAAGCCTAAACCTCCTTGTTCTCTTAACTCCTCACCAACTTGCGCGCCAACAAACTCTGCTCGTTTAAGCTCTACAGACTCGCCAGAAGAGGAAAGCGATGAAATGACTTCCAAGCCAACTTTATCATTAAAGCTTTCTGCTAAACGAACCAATACAGAAGTAGAAGCGCCAAAATTTTGTACTACGACATTCTCATAGCCAGAGTTTAAAAGCTGTAACCTGACATCTTCTAGGTTAGGCGCCGCTGAGTATTCAACTTCAACTAAAGTGCCACCTGTGAAATCCAAACCCAGATTCAAGCCATTGATTGCAACTGAAGCAATTGAGACCAAGAGTAAGGTGATAGAAAAAATAGCGGCGATTTTCCGCTTCCCCATAAAATCTATTTGTTTATACATTATTAGTACCCCACCCGATGGAAAGCTTGTTAATTTGTCGACCACCATAAATCAAATTGACAATGGCGCGAGTGAATACAACTGAGGTAAACAACGAAGTAAGAATACCTAGGGATAAAGTAACAGCAAAACCTTTTACCGGCCCCGTTCCAACAGCAAATAAGATAACAGCAGCAAGCAAGGTTGTAATATTCGCATCAAATATCGACACAAAGGCACGACTATAACCAGAATGAATAGCTTGCTGAGGTGATAGTCCGTTTGCTATTTCTTCTCGAATCCTTGCGAAAATCAAGACATTAGCGTCTACGGCCATACCCACTGTTAAGACAATACCCGCGATACCAGGAAGGGTTAAGGTAGCCGATATCATAGACATCAAGGCGCATAACATCAGTATATTGATACCAAGTGCAATATTGGCCACTATTCCAAATACGTGATAATAGACAATCATGAATAGAAGCACTAAACCAAAGCCGATTTGCATAGACATTAGGCCCGCATCAATATTTGCCT
The DNA here is from genome assembly GCA_041622015.1 of Oleiphilaceae bacterium. Lineage (GTDB taxonomy): Bacteria > Pseudomonadota > Gammaproteobacteria > Pseudomonadales > Oleiphilaceae > PZPK01. The sequence continues at coordinate 6,233 of JBFJZQ010000091.1, read as the reverse complement.
GACCCAAGCTAGGACCAACTGTTCTTTCTTCGACAAAATAAATGGGTGCCGCTAACGAACCTGCTCTAAGTAATAAAGCTAACTCAGCAGCTTCGGTAGAAGAATCTAGACCTGTAATTCTAAATGCATTTCCAAAAGCACCTTGAATGGTCGCTAGGTTGATAATTTCTCTAATTTCGCGATTACGACGTTCTATTACTTCTTCGCCATCAACGATCTTTTTAAAGGTTTCTGACTTTTGCTCAATGAACAGCACCCCCATACCGCGCTTAAGGTTTTGCTTTGTAGCCTCAAGCATCATTTTTCCACCGACGCTATCAAGACTGATATTAACCTGAGCCACACCATTTTCATCGAAACCTGCGTTAGCATTCGATACATTACTACCTGTGGCAATAATGTCATTTTCGAGAATTGCGGTCCGAAGCGGGTTACCTTTGAAGCTAAATTTTTGAGAATCTCGGCTGGTTGCATTTTCATTAGCCGCTAAACGAAATTCCAAATTTGCTGTTTTGCCGATGATACGCTTTGCAGCAGCGGTATCTTGTACGCCCGGAAGCTCTACTACAATACGGTTTCTTCCCTGACGCTGAACCAAGGGTTCTGCTACCCCTAATTCATTCACCCTGTTTCTAAGTGTGATCAAGTTTTGTTGAATGGCATAATCTTCAATTTCTTTGATGCGCGCTTCAGAAAGCTGCAACATCAAGAAATAACCCTCATCTTCACTTGAGGTAGAACGGGTAAACTCACGATATTGAGAAGCTACATGCGAAACGGCTGAATTCATTTCTTCTTCAGAGGTAAACTTAATTTTTAAGCCATCAATTCCTTCAAAGTCGACTGAGCGATAGCGGATTTTTTCAGATCGCATCGTTGTTTTCATTTCACTCATGGTCACTTTGAGTTTTTGACTTAAAGCCTTTTCCATGTCCACTTCTAATAGAAAGTGCACACCACCGCGAAGATCCAGACCTAATTTCATGGGTCCGGCCCCTAGTGAGCGTAACCATTCAGGCGTACTGGCTGCCATATTTAGGGCTGCGACATAATCCCCCCCTAAACCATGTTTTAAAACATCTTGTGCAGCAAGCTGCGCTTCACTGTTTTCAAATCGAATGAGGATATTTCTATCTTTAAATTCAATTTTTGATGAATCTATGTCGGCTTCATCTAGCAATGTGACAACTTTTTGCTCTAACTCCGGCCCTACATCTATCGAACTTTGCGAGGTAGTGACCTGCACGGCATAATCATCTGGATAGAGATTTGGTAAAGAGAAAACCACACTAATGCCTAGTGCGATGAATAAAAGAAAGTATTTCCAAGCGGGATATTGATTGAGCATGGTCGCCCCAAGTCCTATTATTTTAATGGTTTGAAAAAAGATGACATTTTTACATATAAAAAGACCTCAAATGATGAGGCCTCTCTCAAAGTATAATTAAACAATTGAAATCATATATGGTAGCAATATTTCTAATTTCAAATGTCATACAAACTTTCAAAGTATGTATGTGAATTAAATGCTTTTAAGCGTACCTTTTGGCAAAGAAGCAGCGATAGCTACTTTCTGAACTTTTAATTCAACACTTTCAGAAACTTCCATAGTAATAAAGTCTTCACTCACTTTAGAAATTTTACCGGCAATCCCACCGTTTGTAATGACCTCGTCACCTTTACTTAAAGATGTAACTAGGTTTTTATGTTCTTTTGCTCTTTTTGACTGAGGACGCCACATCAAGAAATAGAAAATAAGAATAAAACCACCGAAGAAAACCAGCTGAATCATAGCGCTTGGACCTTCAGGTGCAACGGGCGCGCCTTCAGCAAAGCTGAATATTGAATAGAATGCAGTTAATAATAAAACACTTAACTTTGCGAGTAATCTCATTGATGTATCCCCTTATATGGATTAAGTTGTAATAGAAAGTTTTTTTGCTAATTAGATTCTGGTTGCGTCTGTTTATCCAATAAAACCGGTGTTTCTTCGCCACGCTGCGCATAGAAGGAATCTACAAAGGCCGACAATTTACCTTGTTCGATTGCTTGACGCAAACCACTCATCAGATTTTGATAATATCGAAGATTATGAATGGTATTTAACTGGGCGCTAAGCATTTCTTTACACCGATCTAAATGATGTAAATAACTACGGCTAAAGTTTTTACAGGTATAGCAATCACATTGCTCGTCCAATGGTGACGTATCCTGCTTATGGAATGCATTGCGAATTTTAACCACACCCTTTGACGTAAATAGGTGTGCATTTCGGGCATTTCGCGTGGGCATGACGCAATCAAACATGTCGATACCGCGGCGAACAGCTTCAACCAGATCTTCTGGCTTGCCTACGCCCATCAAATAGCGGGGTTTATCCGACGGCATTTTATGACTTAGATGATCAAGTACTTTGAGCATTTCTTCTTTAGGCTCGCCGACAGAAAGCCCACCAATGGCATAACCGTCAAAATCTATATCGACCAAGCCATCAAGTGATTCATCTCGTAAATGTTCGTACATACCGCCTTGGACAATACCAAAAAGCGCTGATGGATTCTCGCCATGTGCTTCTTTACTTCTTTTGGCCCATCTTAGTGATAATTCCATTGATGACCGCGCTTGCTCTTCAGTGGCAGGATAAGGCGTACATTCATCAAATATCATGACAATATCGGAACCCAACTTACGTTGAACATCCATAGAAATTTCTGGGGTTAGCTCGACAGGCGTACCGTTGATGGGCGACTTAAAGACAACGCCTTCTTCGGTTATTTTACGCATATCACCCAGACTAAACACTTGGAAACCACCCGAGTCCGTTAATATCGGTTTATCCCAATGTATAAAATCATGAAGCGTGCCATGCTTTTCAACAATATCGGTGCCCGGTCTAAGCATTAAATGAAAGGTATTACCTAATATAATTTCAGCACCGATTTCTTCAATATCCCTTGGAAGCATGCCTTTTACAGTGCCATAAGTTCCAACAGGCATAAATGCGGGAGTTTGAATTTTGCCACGTGGAAAAGTGATCTCACCTCTGCGGGCTTGACCATCTTGTTTTTTTAGCTCGAAGTTCATAAAACACTTAGACTGACTCAAGACAACTCCAATTTCATATAAAAATTAATAATTCATTCATTCAAAGGACTTAAGAACATCGCATCGCCATAACTGAAAAAACGATACTTATTCTTAATGGCTTCATCATAAGCTGACAACATGTTTTGCTTGCCTGAAAATGCTGAAACCAACATGAGCAGTGTAGATTTTGGTAAATGGAAATTTGTAATTAAACCATCAACGCTTTTAAATTTATAACCAGGATAAATAAAAATCGAGGTATCACCCTGAAAAGCCTTCAACTGTCCTGATTGACTGGCTGTTTCTAGACTACGAACACTCGTTGTGCCTACACAAATTACACGGCCACCTTTTGATCGGGCGTCATTTATTTCTTTGACAGTTTCTTCGTTCACATCGATCCATTCTGAATGCATGACGTGATCATGAATATTATCAACACGTACCGGCTGAAAGGTCCCTGCGCCCACATGTAGGGTTACAAATGCGGTTTTCACACCTTTTTGTTTGAGCCTGCTTAACAACTCATCATCAAAATGAAGACCAGCGGTTGGCGCTGCGGCAGCCCCCGGCTTTTGTGCATAAACCGTCTGGTAGCGTGAAGCATCTAGTGATTCGTCTTGGCGCTCAATATAGGGCGGTAAAGGAATATGGCCATGTTTTTCAAGGAGTTCAAATACCGGTAAGTTGTTTAAAGTCTGTAAAATAAAGAGAGTGTCTTGGCGACCTTTCATCAGTAACCGTGCATCATTTTCTACGATGAGCGTAGCCCCCTCTTTAGGTGACTTACTAGATCGGACATGTGCGAGAAAAGTGAATTCATCTATCGCACGTTCAAACAATATTTCTAACTTCCCGCCTGTTTGTTTTTGAGCAAATAAACGGGCAGGTACAACTTTAGTATCATTAAAAACTAAAATATCACCTTCATTTACCAATGATTCAACATCAGCAAACGACTTATGTATTATTTCAGCTTCATTATCTGTCTGTGGATTAACGACTAACAAACGACTTTGAGTGCGTTCCGGCATCGGATAATGAGCGATTAACTCATCGGGTAATTCAAAGTCAAAATCAGAAACATTCATAGTAAGCGCTTAAGTATTAAAATTAGATTCTAGGTGTTTCAGGTGTTACATCAGCATTTTGGCCGCGATTACGCAGCAAATGATCCATCAAAACCATCGCCATCATTGCTTCTGCAATAGGCGTTGCGCGAATTCCAACACAGGGATCATGCCGACCGTGCGTCGAAACTTCAATTGCCTCACCTTGTACATCTATACTCTTACCCGATAAATGGATACTTGAAGTAGGCTTGAGTGCGATATGCGCAATTATATCTTGCCCGGAAGAAATCCCCCCTAAAATACCACCCGCATGATTCGACAAAAAACCTTCTGGTGTCATCTCATCACGGTGCTCTGTGCCCTTTTGTTCTATACAGTCAAAACCCGCACCAATTTCAACACCTTTTACAGCATTAATGCTCATTAGCGCATGCGCCAATTCAGCATCTAAACGATCAAAAATAGGCTCACCTAAGCCCGGCGGTACATTTCTCGCCATGACCGTAATTTTTGCACCAATTGAATTACCTTCTTTATTCAGCGCCTTCATGTAATCTTCCATTTCTGAAATCTTACTAGCGTCCGGACAAAAAAATGGGTTGTCATTAATGATTGACTCGTCCACGGATTGAATTTTAATGGGACCTAACTGAGATAAGTAGCCGACAATTTCTATACCAAATTTATTTTTGAGATATTTTTTCGCAATCGCCCCTGCTGCAACACGCATGGCTGTCTCTCTTGCTGAAGAGCGACCACCACCGCGATAGTCACGCACTCCGTACTTTTGCATATAGGTGTAATCTGCATGAGCAGGTCTAAAGGTATTAGCGATATTTGAATAATCTTTTGATCGTTGGTCAGTATTTTCAATGATCATACCAATTGGCGTACCGGTTGTTTTGCCTTCGAAGACACCAGAAAGAATTTTCACTTCATCCGCTTCACGTCGTTGCGTCGTATAGCGAGATGTTCCAGGTTTTCTTCGATCCAAATCGACTTGAAGGTCTGCTTCAGTTAACTCAATACCTGGTGGGCAACCATCGACTATACAACCAATTGCTTTACCATGACTTTCACCAAAAGATGTAACGGTGAATAGTTTTCCAAATGTATTTCCTGACATAACTAACTCCTACCAAGCATACTGCTTAAGTTCATCTGCTCGAATCACAAAAACGCCATGACCACCAAATTCAAAATCTATCCACGTAAACGGAAAATCTGGATATGCATCTTCTAGAGCAACCCAACTATTGCCTACTTCCACAACAAGCAAACCATCATCGGTCAGATATGTTGCGGCCTGAGAAAGTATTTGTCTGACTAAATCCAAACCGTCATCACCTGAAATCAAACCTAATTCAGGTTCAGACTTAAACTCTTCTGGCATGTTAGAAAAATCCGCTTTATCCACATAGGGAGGATTTGAAACGATCAACTTATATTTACTTTTATAATCTTGATTGAGTGCACTAAAACCGTCTGAAACAATTGTACGAACGCGATTTTGCAATTCAAAATTATTTATATTTTTATTCGCAACCTGAATAGCCTCTTCAGATATGTCTATCAAGTCGACATCTGCATCCTCAAATGTCAAGGCACATGCGATACCAATACAGCCACTTCCAGTACATAAATCCAATATAAATTCAGGCGGTTCAAACTCGAAATCTGCCCACGGAGCAAAGTTATTTTGTATGAGTTCAGCAATAGGTGACCTTGGAATTAGAACACGCTCATCGACATAGAATGGAAAATCACAAAACCAAGCCTGTTTGGTGATATATGGAAGCGGTATTCGTTTGTTGATACGCAAGTCGAGCGCATCAAGAATACGCTTTCGCTCTTCAGAAGTGATTTTACAAGACCATAAATCTTTATCGAAGTCCCAAGGCAAGTTTAATCGCTGCAATACAAGGCTGACAGATTCATCCCAACTAACAAAATGGTTACATCCAGCAACTGCAAACTGAATCAATATAAGGGCAATAATATGTCTAGCCATTGGACGTATTAATATGCATAACGTTTTGGGTAAGCCGACGCGAAACCGGGAGCGCAAGCGAG
>JBFJZQ010000090.1:0-10890 GCA_041622015.1 Oleiphilaceae bacterium | reverse complement strand
ATGCGCTCAACTCGCACAGACTGAATAATAAGTCTGAATTTATTGTCCTGAGCGAACTGTCTTTTGAGATGATACAAAGCATGCATACATAAGAAATGTGCGCTGAATAAGTCTTTTGCAAGATTTAAGGAGAAATTATTAAACGGCGAGGTATTTTTTTCTTGTAAGTGTTTAATAATTTGATGTTCATTTGTCCTAGGGTAGACGCTCAAAAAGTCCTTAATTTCGCTAAGAATCGGTTTTAAATAAGGGTTTAGTGTTTGCATAGTTTTTTCTGTCTTTGTTTAATAAAACAATCTTACAATTTTTGAGTCAAGAATGCATAAACCATCTATTTAGATGGGTATTAATATTATTTTTGTTACAGCGGGCGGGATATTCATGACTTCAATTGATGCACTCCTATATAATGCGCCGTTTGTTCAAAGTCATTTTATGTTCTTTCTTATTAGACAATAAGTCTGACCTGTATATGAATTTAAATAATACCCGATGAGTTAGAAATTGAATCAATAGGAATAGCGAATGCAGTCTCTGTCCACAACTGAAAAATATGAATTCAATAAATTGCAGAAACGTTTACGTTCAGGTGTAGGCCGTGCAATTGCTGATTTTAATATGATTGAGGAGGGTGATCGTGTAATGGTTTGCCTTTCTGGTGGCAAAGATAGCTTTACTATGCTGCAGATTCTGATGAGTTTGCAAAAAAGTGCGCCGATTCATTTTGATCTGATTGCGGTAAATATGGATCAGAAGCAACCAGGATTTCCTGAACACGTATTGCCAGAATACCTAGAAGGTCTCGGTATCGAATATTACATCATCGATCGAGATACCTATTCAATTGTTAAGTCGAAAATACCGGAAGGTAAAACAACCTGTGGTTTATGTTCTCGTCTGAGGCGTGGTACGCTTTACGCATTCGCTGAAGAAATTAACGCGACTAAAATAGCCTTAGGTCATCATAAGGATGACATTGTTCAGACGTTATTCTTGAATATGTTCCATGGTGCACGTTTGTCTGCAATGCCCCCTAAATTGTTATCTGATGATAAGCGTAATGTTGTAATACGGCCTTTAGCTTATTGCCGTGAAAAGGATATAGAACGTTTTTCAAACATAATGGAATATCCCATTATTCCATGCAATTTATGTGGCTCGCAGGAAAACTTACAACGACAAACCATCAAACAAATGCTGAACGATTGGGAAAAAGAGTATCCTTCAAGAATTGAGACGATTTTTAATTCCTTGCAAAGCGTTTCACCTTCACAATTAGCAGATACTCAATTATTTGATTTTGAAAATTTAAAGATAGATCGCAGTGGTGAGCGAAAAGAATATGAGTTTGACTTAGATCAGAATATTTCATCTTCAAGAGAAACCCCTTTAGAGGATGCAGTACAGATTTTAGAAGTTAGATAATTTACAGAAGTTATTTGTTTAAGAATAAATGTACTTGCTGTTGCACTATGGGTAATGACCAAATGCCAAAAGCTATCATCATGCAGCCAGAGGCACTTCGAAACCAAGGTTTCCTGATAAATTGATTAAACTTTTGAGCAAAAATCCCAGTAGCTAACATGGCAGGCAGGGTGCCCATACCGAAACTCATCATGATCAACATCGAGCCTGATACGCTACTTTCAAGACTTGCCCATATTAACGCTGAATAAACTAAACCACAGGGGAGCCAACCCCAAACCATACCGACTAAAAGCGCATCTTTGGTATTTTTTACGGGAATAAAACGTTTCGAAAGTGGCTGAATAAAAGGCCAAAGTACCTTGCCTAGTTTTTCCGTATAAATGATGCCGTTAAACCACTTTCCTAAATAAAGCCCCATCAAGATAAGCATGACGGCTGCCATATATCTAAGTATAACTAAGCTTGATAAGTTTTTGCTTAACCAGAAGCCTATTGAGCCAACAATTATTCCTGCGACTGAGTAACTTAATATTCGGCCAAGATTATAAGCGAGTATCTGTGGGTTAATTAAACTGGTTGCTTTGTTTGTGCCAGCATTTAAACCTAAAGCACTCGACAAACCGCCACACATTCCCAGGCAATGGCCTGAACCCAGTAAGCCTAAAAAAAAAGCAGAAACAAGAATTTCTGGATCATTGAACATAATTGGCTCGGAGAACTAGTTCTTTTTATCGGTAGATTTAGGTTTGTCATCGGGGCCCGGAATCATATCAGCGTCATCATCATAGAGAATGCTGTGGGCGGGGCCTTCAAGATCATCATATTGACCGTTTTTAACAGCCCACCCAAATATGGTAATCGCAAGTGCAATCAAGATGATGGATATAGGAATTAATATAAATAGCACTTCCATAAACTATACCTTTTTATTCGCTGTTTAATGCTTAAGCCGAATGGAGTTGAATACAACGATTAAAGAGCTTAGCGACATTCCTAATGCCGCAAAATAAGGCGGTACAAAACCTGCGGCGGCTAAAGGTAACATAAAAATATTATAGGCAATTGCCCAGCAAATATTCTCTTTAATAATTTTGCGGGTTTTATGCGCTTTTTCAAAAGCTTCATTTATTCTGGTCATTTTACTGTTTAACAAAATTGCATCGGAATTCATTTTGGTAATATCTGATGCTTCGCCCATGGCGATAGAAAGTTTAGCGCCTGATAAAACGGGTAAATCGTTAATGCCATCACCAACCATCGCAATCTGTTTTCCTTGATCTTGTAAAGCCTTTACATAAGCTAGTTTAGCTTCTGGTGATTGTTCAGACTGGTAAGCGTCTATTTCTAAAGCTTCAGCAATTGATGCCACGGAATGAGTTTTATCTCCGCTCAAAATGTGAGTCTTAAGCCCCATTTTTTTGAATGACTGAATAGACTCATAGCTATCGTCTCGCAAAGTATCACTCAAAATAAAGTGAGCAATGATATTTTGACCGTCTGTCAGAAACAGGTTTAAGCTCTGATGATGTTCGTCTTCTTGTGATGCAGATTGCTGTGATAATGAAAACGGTGATAAAGAGTACTGCGATACAAATGTTAAACTACCGAAATAATATTTTTTGCTAGGCTCACTATCTAGCAAATAAGACCCTGTTACACCTAGTCCTGTGATGTTTTCTATGTCGCTGGCTGCATGTTTAAAATATGGGGCAAATGTATTCGCAATAGGGTGGCTGGAATGTGTTTCAAGCCCTGCGGTCACTTCCAGAACCTGGTCTTCTGTGTAATCGCCATAAACGACTGTCTTATCTAGAGAAAATTTGCCCTGAGTTAGCGTGCCAGTTTTATCAAAGATAATATCGGTTACTTGAGTCATTGCTTCAAGGGTATGCGCTTTAGTGATTAAAAAACCGCGTGATCGTAAAAATGTATTGGCACTTGTTAAAGCCGTTGGAGTGGCAAGCGAAAGTGCGCAGGGGCAGGTCACCACGAGTACGGATAAGACAATGTGAAAAACTCTTTCTGGGTCAATGAAGTACCAGCTGATTCCCACTACCATCGACACGATTAATACAGCTGTTACAAAATAGCTCGCGACTTGATTGGCAATAAGTACTGTGCGTGGTTTTTGGCCAAGTGCGTTATCCAATAATTTTATAATAGCGGCAACACGGCTATTTTTAGCTTTGGCTGTTAACTTTATTTCAAGTGTATTTTCAGTGTTCACAGTTCCGCCACTTACAAAACTGCCTTCTTGTTTTTCTATCGGAAGGAATTCGCCACTTAGTGCAGATTCATCAACGCGGGAACGACCCTTTATGACTATGCCATCTGCGGCGATGATTTGTCCCTGCTTGACGATTAAAATGTCATCAACATCTAATTTGTGTGCGGGTATAGATTTTTCACTTCCACTAGATTTAATTAATGCCGTACTCGGTAGAAGCTGTGACATTTCTATGTCACTGTTTAGGTGCTTATGTCGTGCTTGCATTTCAACAAACCGGCCAAGCAGTAAAAAGAAAGTAAACATGGAAACTGAATCAAAATACACATCACTTTGAATATTTGGCTCAAGGAATATGGTGATCCATGCGCTGGCTAAGAAGGCTGCCAAGATTGCTATGCTGACCGGAATGTCCATTGTGAGATGTCCGGTCTTCATATCTCTGTATGCCGCCTTAAAAAACGGTTGAGCGGAAAAAAGCACTACCGGTAAGCACATTAGTAAGCTTACCCATCTAAATAGCGAAATAAATTCGTTTGTTATACCGCTGTATAAACCGAGATATAGGGGAAGTGCGAACATCATATTTTGCATGGTCGCTATGCCAGCAATGGCAATGCGAAAAATGGCTGTTTTTTTCTCTTTTTCAGCGTGTTCGCGAGCTAAACCTTCTTCATAGGGGAAGGCTTTGTAACCAAGCTTTCTTATTAAAATTAGAATGTCACTCAACTTGGTAAGCGAGCTATTCCATCTCAAACGGGCTTTATGAGATGTATGATTGATAGCAAATGAATCGACATCTGATTTCTTGGATACTTCTTTTTCAATTAGCCAGATGCAAGCAGCGCAGGTTATGCCGGAAACGCTTAAAGATAGTTCACTCAAATCACCGTCATTTTCTACAAACTCTTTCTGTAGTTCTGGATCGTCAAATAACTGAAGCTCGGCAAGATCTGAATCATTGAGTAAGTCAGGCTTTTCTGATGCTTGTGTACGATGCTGATAAAAGCTTTCTAGTCCGCCAGTAACAATTGTCTCTGCGATAGCCAAGCAGCCATAACAACAAAAGTGTTGCTCTTTATGGTCGATTTTAAGGCTGGCACTAAACCCAACCGGGATAGCTTCTTGGCAGTGAAAGCATTGCTGCGTCATTTGTATTAATCACTTGGTTAAATCAATATTAGATTTTGAGTCACTATTTAATTGAAAATCTATCACGGGAACTGATAATTCTTGTCTTATACGCCAGCTATCATCAAAAGCATAAAGGTCTATGTACCTTCTTCCTTCCACTGGGTAGGGTAGTTCTCCCAAGTACAAACCATTCCCACTGGGTAGCAGTTTAATAATAATATCCTTATCAGAAACGGTAGGGTGAAGTAACTTAAAAGTTAAAAATGATTGTTCTGGTAGTTGAGAGGACGCAATAAGTTGTAACTTAATTTCTGTATCTTCAATCGTTAATATAGGTTTTAAACCTAATGTATTTGCTAAATGATCCTGTTCGATCGTTTGATTTATGGCCATGCCATCTTTGTAGTAGTTGTCACTCACTAAAGAATCTTTTCCAATGACAGCTACGGTAACCATGATGCTGCTTAAAATTACCGAAGTGATCGGAATGCTTAGTAAAAACCATAGCCAAGGCTGCTTATACCAGGGGCGAGATGCTTCGTTACTGATAATCGTGCTCATGTAGTACTCCAATAAACGTGCTTAAAGAAACCTTCTATGACAATTGCAATATTGCCGTTAAATAAAGGTCTCTGATATTTGGTGTTCAGATTTACAGTCACTAAACTAATATGCGTAACCTAGAAATCTACTTTCACTTTCTGCTTTCAAATTCGGGTCATGGATATCCTGTATAGAAAATTCGATATCGTAAGTGGAAACATCCATGAGTTTCGGATTAATTTCGACACTGGTCGGCAGTGTATAAATCTCGCCAGAACGAACCGTTATCTCTGTTGTGGTTGATATCTTTAAGCCTTCTAGCCCAGACACACTTAATCTAAGGCGTTGTTCCTGATCGGACATATTCAATATTTTTAGGGTATAGGAATTTTCAATTTGTCCCATACCTGTAAGCTGATACAAAGCACCACGGTCACGAATAACATCGAGCTCCAAAGGTATCCTTGTCAAGATTGAATATGAAAATGCACCTATCATAATGAGTAGGAGAACAGCGTATGCCATCACTTTTGGTCTAATAATATTGCTGGTTTTTCCTTCTAAACGGTGTTCTGTGGTATAGCTAATTAAGCCTTTTTCATAATCCATTTTTTCCATTATAGAATCACAGGCATCAATACATAGCGCACACCCTATGCACTCATATTGCAGGCCATCTCTGATGTCGATTCCGGTAGGGCAGACCTGAACGCACATGCCGCAATCTACGCAGTCACCAAGGTCTTTTTCTTTATATTCGGCGTCACGTTTTCTACTACCTCTTGGGTCTCCTCTTTCTTTATCATAAGAAACAACTAAGGTATCCGCATCAAACATGACAGATTGAAAGCGGGCATAAGGACACATGTATAGACATATTTGTTCGCGTAACCAGCCTGCATTGAAATAAGTAGCGAAAGTGAAAAAACCTATCCAGAATAACGACCAGGCGTTGTCTATTGAAAGAGTGAACAGGTCAGGGACCAATTCTCGCATTGGGTAAAAATAACCAACAAAGGTTAAGCCTGTAGCCAATGCTACGAGAAGCCATAGTAAATGCTTAATTAATTTTTTGATTAGTTTTTCTACACTGAACTCAGCTTGATCTAATTTTATTCTCTGATTACGACTGCCTTCTACTTTCTCTTCAATCCACATGAAAATAAAAGTCCACGCAGTTTGAGGGCATGTATATCCGCACCAGACACGCCCAAAGAGAGTTGTCACAAAAAATAAACCGTAGGCACAAATAATTAATAAAATAGAGAGGAGTATGAATTCCTGTGGCCAAAAAGTCATACCATAGATATGAAATTTACGAGCAGGTAAGTCAAAGTGAAGTAATTGCTGGCCATTGATCGATACCCAACATACCGAAAAATAAGCGACCATTAAAAGCCAAAGGGATACTTTTCTTATACTTTGAAATAATCCTGTGATTTTTTTGACATAGATCTTTTTACGAGATTCGTAAAGCTCTACTGTTTTGGTGACGTCACCTTGTTGGGAGCTTTTTCCATAGACTTCAAGCTTTTCAATACCTGGTTCGATATTTTTAATCGGGATGTTTTTCGACATAAGCGACCATTTTAACTTCTATAAAAGGTTGAGTTGTCTGTCTAGGTAAAAGGTTTTTAGTAATTAGTATTTCTTTTAAATATTCAGAATTAATCAAGTTATAAAAAAAGCGTATGCATCATAAGTACTTACATCCATGATACATACGCTTTATTATTTTTGCTTACTAAACCGAGCTACTTATTAGATAGGCTATACACATAAGCCGCTAACAAATGGATTTTTTCCTCACTTAGCTTGTCTTTTTGTGCTGGCATAACACCTGCACGACCATAGTTTAATGTTTGGGTGATTTTTTCAGCAGTACCGCCATATAGCCATATATTATCGGTTAGGTTAGGTGCACCCATTGCCTGATTACCTTTAGCATCTGAACCATGACAAGCGGCACAAGCAGTGGCATACATTTTACTTCCCGCTTCAACTGCATTTTTATCATCACTGCGCCCACTAAATGACAGCAGGTAGTGTGTTAAGTTGGCAACGTCGGTAGAAGACATGCTTGGATTCAAACCTTTAACCGGCATTTGACCATTTCGACCATGCAAAAGGGTCGTTTTGATTGTTTCAGGATCGCCACCATACAACCAGTCATTGTCAGTGAGGTTAGGGAAGCCTAGGGAGCCTCGCCCAGTTGAGCCATGACATACTGCGCAATTGTTTGCGAAAAGTCTTTGGCCAACTTTCATTGCTTCAGTATCAGTGGCTAATTGGACAATAGGTTTTTCAGCATAGGCTTTAAATATAGGCGTATAAAGCTCTTCAGCTTTATCAACTTCTTCTTGCCATTGGCCTGTTGATGTCCAACCTCTAAGACCTTCAAAATTACCTAGGCCAGGGTAGATTACTAGATAAATTAAACCGAAGATGATAGTTGCTAAGAAAAGCCCAAGCCACCATTTAGGCATCGGATTGTCGTATTCTTCTATTCCGTCAAATGTATGCCCCATTTTTTCTTCTGTTTCTACATCTGACGTTTGACTTTTACGCGTAGCGTAGAGTAGCCATACGCAGCCGAATATGCTGCCTAAGGTTATAATTGATACCCAGTAGCTCCAAAAACTAGTCATGATTTTTTCTCTCTGTCTCACTCAAGGTGCGTTCCGCAATCTCATCATCTTGAAAGGGTAAGTTTGCTGCATCGTCAAAGTCTTTTTTCTTGCGGCCATTATAGGCCCAAAGACAAATGCCAATAAAAACTATCATTACAAGAATTGTTGACAAGCCACGTAACGTATTGATATCCATAATAATTATCTGTGTTGGTTAATGTGCTTTATTTAAGTAATGTTCCAAGTTGCTGTAAATAGGCGACCATGGCTTCAATTTCAGTCTTGCCCCGGACAGCGTCAGCAGCACCTGATATATCAGCATCGGTATACGGAACACCTACTTTTCGGAGTGATTCCATTTTTTTGCCAGTCACAGTGTGGTCGATCACAGCGGTAAACAGCCAAGGGTAGGAAGGCATTTTTGATTCAGGCACAACGTTTCTTGGATTGTACAAATGGGCGCGATGCCAAGCATCACTATATCGTTCACCTACACGCGCTAAGTCTGGCCCCGTTCTTTTAGAACCCCATAGGAAAGGATGTTCGTAAACGTGTTCGCCAGCAACTGAGTAATGACCATATCTTTCTGTTTCGGCTCTGAATGGTCGTATCATTTGAGTGTGGCAAGTGTTGCAGCCTTCTCGTATATAAATATCACGACCCTCTAATTGAAGTGCTGTATGTGGTTTCAAGCCTTCAATGGGTTCTTGCATATCTTTGTGAAAGAAAAGCGGTACCGCTTCAACTAAAAAGCCAAAGCTAATGGCAACTATGATCAACGGGATCATTAAGCCTAGATTTTTTTCTATAATATCATGATTCATTAAAATATCTCCTAGGCTGCTTCTGTCACAGTATCAAGTGCTTTGGCGTCTTTTTGTCTAATAGTCATCCAAACATTAAAGGCCATTACAAACATACCCGATAAGAAAATCGCACCACCAATTGCTCTTACTAAATAGCCATTGTGACTTGCTTCTAAAGACTCAACAAAGCTGTAAGTAAGTGTGCCGTCATCATTAACTGCTCTCCACATAAGGCCTTGCATAATGCCGTTAACCCACATAGCTGCGATGTAGAGCACTGTTCCTGCTGTCGCTAACCAAAAGTGAACATTGATAAGCGTTGTGCTGTACATGTATTTAAGGTCATATAATTTAGGAATTAAGTGGTAGATGGCGCCAATAGAAATCATTGCAACCCAGCCTAATGCGCCAGAATGTACGTGACCGATAGTCCAGTCTGTATTGTGAGATAAAGCGTTAACAGTCTTAATTGACATCATCGGACCTTCAAAAGTAGACATGCCATAAAAAGAAAGAGATACGACTAAGAAACGTAATATAGGGTCTGTTCGAAGCTTATGCCAAGCGCCAGATAGCGTCATCATACCGTTTATCATGCCACCCCAAGAAGGAGCTAATAATATTAGAGACATAACCATTCCGACACTTTGAGCCCAGTCTGGAAGAGCACTGTAGTGTAGGTGGTGAGCGCCTGCCCAAACATATAATGATATTAAAGCCCAGAAATGAACGATAGATAGGCGATAAGAATATACAGGGCGGCCTGTTTGTTTAGGGATGAAATAATACATGATTCCCAAGAAACCGGCTGTTAAGAAGAAACCTACAGCATTGTGGCCATACCACCATTGCATCATGGCATCTACTGTGCCGGCATATATAGAGTATGATTTAAACATTGTCACAGGAACAGCTAGGCTATTTCCGATGTGTAGAATGGCAACCGTTAAGATGAACGCACCAAAGAACCAGTTAGCCACGTATATATGCTTGGTTTTTCGTTTCATGATTGTGCCGAAAAATATAACGGCGTAGGAAATCCAGACAATCGCAATCAAAATATCGATAGGCCATTCCAGTTCAGCATATTCCTTCGAACTTGTTAATCCTAGCGGAAGAGTAATAACGGCTAAAACAATAACAGCCTGCCATCCCCAGAATATAAAGGATGCAAGCGTGTCAGAAATTAATCTGGCTTGGCATGTTCGCTGAACAACATATAAGGATGTGGCAAACAATGCGCTTCCACCAAATGCAAAAATAACTGCATTAGTATGAAGAGGGCGGATGCGTCCAAAGCTTAACCATGCTGTATCGAAATTAAGTTGAGGCCATACTAACTGCGCAGCTATTAGAACACCGACGGCCATGCCGACAATACCCCAAACCACTGTCATAATGGCAAACTGTCTTACAACTTTATAGTTATAAGTAATTTGATTGATCTCTTTGCTCATCGTGAGGATCCATTGTTATTACAGGTAAGTTAAAAAAAAGTAATTATAAACCAAATAGCTCAAAGATAGACGAACTATCCAGATAAATTGCAGCCGAAAAGGAATAAAAAATAGCCCAGATTCGTTTAGGCGTGAAGGGTACTGATGAGCGCCAATAAAATCAATATTTAAAGATTAAATTCGTAGTCTATAAGTTGATATATATCAATTAGCGCGGTCTATTTAAGTTTTTTAATATCAAGACTTGAAAATATAGGAAAGTCTAAATGGTGCTGTTGAAATTGTTGAGGAGCTAAGTAGATGGAGGCATTGTGCGCATGACTGTTAATTGATTCAACATGAAAGAATACCTCCAATCATTATCTAGGGCATTTCAAGTACGGTTACTTTTTCTTCTTTTTCGAGCATTAAATTCAATTTGTCCATCAACTCTTTACGTTGCTGTGATATCTGCCATTGCTGCCAGTCAATAACGCTTCTCCAGTTGCAGATAATAAATCTATGTCTCTCGTTGTTAATATCTTTGAGTGATTCACCTGAGATGAAACCAGGTGAGATTATTGCTTCTTGTAAAATCTCTTTGGCAGTGTCTTCATAATTGGCCTCTAAAGATTCAGCGATAAACCGTTCAATTATTACTCTGATCATAAATGTACCTTGGATTT
>JBFJZQ010000089.1:0-11179 GCA_041622015.1 Oleiphilaceae bacterium | reverse complement strand
GCTTAAGGTTTTTTTCTTTCTAATAAGTATCGCTATTGCTCTTGATCTATCATTCTCAAGACTTTCAATTATGAACGCTTTTGAAGTAAAGCCTTAATTCTTCTAGTAAGCAGAAGTATGACAATAAGGCCAAACAAATTTGAACCTTCAACGGCAAGTTATGGCACTTTTACGACTAAGTTTTGCTTAGGATTTGTGCGCCCTAGTCGAATCCTTCATTTTAATGAGACAGATTAAGTACTGACTTTTACAAATAAAACTAGTTAAAGTTTATTCTGTGCGATTGCTTTGGCTTTTTTTCGGGCTTTTTCGATTTCTTTTTTGCTTAGTGAGTATCCGGCTTTTTTGCCTCCCATCAGCAAATTGAATTGTGTTTGTTTAGATTTATCCGGGTGCTTTAAGTTCAGAATATGCCCAATCTCATGTGCAACGGTTCTGGCGATAGACCCTTCATTAAACGCACCCTTTTCAACTAACTTAAAACGTTCAGGTGTTTTTTTTCCTTTGCTGGGTTTATCTGTCCATTGTCCGACAAATGCCCGTTTGAACCTGCGCTGTGCATGACCCTGAGAAGCTTCACCTAAGTAAGGTACAAAATAGATATTGATAATATGCGGGTGATCATTTTCAAAATTGACTAGATCACTGAGTAACTTAATTCTCTCTGGATCAGATTTTCCATCTTCATCACGTATCGCATTGGCAAGATAACCGGTTATTTGATCTTTGTTAGATGGGTTCAAAGACGGTGTAAAGAAAATGCTATCCAAATTAAAACTGATATTGGCCATCTTCCAAATACGATTTACTTCAGGCAACACCTTGTTTTTAATATCGTCTTCGGAGATCCAGGATTTTAAGTGCTGAGAATCTTTCGGGATTGCTAATTTAGTCACAACGTGAAAACGAATAGAGAGCGGTATAGTGCTTTCAACTGCATGAGCGCTAAAACTTACTAGCAAGGTAAAGCTTAGTAATAAACCTATCATAAAGGTCTGCATAGATAAGTCTTTGGCTTGAAACTGCATAGTCTGATGCTCTGATGAAAATAAGGTGATGAACTGAGTGCTTGTCTATTCTAGCCAGTCATTGAGTTTATACTTAACTAAAATCTCCTTCAGTTTGCCGGTATTTCTTAATCTTGTGATGCCTTCATCAAACCATTTAACATAAGTATGAGAAGACTCTTTATTGGGTGAACAAGCAATATACATAGGAATAGCTTCGCCAAAGTATCCGGCAGGGTTGAGTTGGCCTTCCAAGCCTAATTCTAATAGTTTTTCAGGCATGACCAGGTGTGACTCTAATGTTGCGGTTAACCTTCCTGCCATCACCTTAGTTATATTTTGTTCGAGGGCATTTTTGCTAAAGGTGTAGTCAAAGATGGCCTTGTTTTTTTCTTCTTTGGTAAATTTATCGAGTTCGTTTGAATAGGAGTATTCATGAATTAAACCAATGCGGGTGCCATTTAAGGAATCAAAACCGGTAAATCGCCATGGAGTATCTTTTTTGACATAAAAAATATTCCGATCTACTCCCCATTCAATTTTAGGAAAAATAAAATCGGGTGCGTCACTTTTGTAGGCGCCTACTACACAGTCTATTTTGCCACTGCGAACAGATAATAGTGCCCGCGCCCAGGGTGTCACTTGATAATCAAGACTTATGCCTTTGGGCGTGAGTATCTCTTTTGCTATTTCAATCATGAAGCCTGGTTTAGCATCATCTGGCGAGCCATTAATGGGATACCAAGAGTCTGAACGAATACTTAGTGATTCAGCGCTAAGCTTAAGACTGATTAGAGAAACCGTTAAAACAAATAAAGCTTTCATAAAGCTCAACATGGATAGAGGCGCCGGAAAGAAATGAACATTAAAAAAGTCATGGTTACTTAGGGAAAACATAAAGCAAAGCCTGCTACCCAGTTTATACTAACTAGATTTTCAATACTAAGGGGCCAGATTAAAGAATGTTTTCCAAGTTTGATTATAGTCGTCTTTTTGTCTGTGTGGTGTTTTTATGCAGTTTGTCATCATGTGCTTCGATTGACTATTTCTCCCATCTGGCGGGTGGACAATTTAGCTTACTTTGGCAGCGAGAAGAGGTCGCTGAATTAATCTTGTCAGATGACGTTTCCACTGAACTTAAGACACGACTGTTGCTCTCCCAGCAAATACGAGAGTTTGCAGCCAAGGAATTAGCTTTACCTGTCGGTAATGCTTATACCAGCTACAGTGATCTTAAAAGACCTTACGTGGTTTGGAATGTGTATGCCGCACCCGCGTTTTCGTTTGAGTCATATACTTGGTGCTACCCGTTTTTAGGCTGTTTGGCTTATCGGGGGTTTTACGATGAACAAAGAGCAGAGCATGAAGCAATGCGGCTCGAAGCCCAAGGCTATGATGTCAAAGTCGGTGGCGTAAAGGCATATTCCACACTCGGAATTTTTGATGACCCCTTACTCAATACCTTCATATTTCAGAACGAAGTCGCATTTGTCGAACTGCTTATACATGAGATTTCGCATCGAAAGCTTTATATCAAAGACGATACTAAGTTTAACGAAAACTTTGCGACAGCCGTGGCGACCTTAGCTGCAGAAGAATGGTATCGGTCAGCGGGAAATGACAGAGAATTTGAAAGCTATCAGCAACATAAAATAATGCATAAACGCTTGGTTGATTTCATTCTTGAATATAAAGACCAGCTTTCAATTTTATATAACGATCAGACCAAAACAGACGCTGATAAGAAACGCTTAAAAGCAGAAGTATTTCAGACCATGCAACAAAACTTCGAGCTTTTTAAAACGGCACAGCATATTGATGACAGATATGATCAGTGGGTTTTTTCTCTAAATAATGCAAGCTTATCCACGCTTGCAAATTATCAGGAGTTGGTGCCGGGTTTTATCGCCTTGTTTCATCAACAGCAAAATGATTGGTCAAGCTTTTATACCGAAGTCGAAAACATCTCCTTGTTAAAAAAAGAAGCGCGTTATAAGGCGCTTATGGATTTAGCTGAAACACAATAAAAACCTCAAGACACTTCAGCGTTGCGAAAAGTGATTTGATTAGCAAGCAAAAAGCGATATATGGTTTTCTGTGCTATCTTTTAAACGGAGTTTTTAGTTTTTAAAAGTTTTATTTGATAGGAACTTAAAGCGTTGTTTATTCATAGTGCGCAGCAATTTATCTTAAAGTCCATAAAGAAAAGCGTTATCAGTCTCTTGCTATTGTTTTTGTTCATTATACAAATGGGCAGTCTGGCGCTTGCCCAAAATATACAAAACTCACTTACATCATCTCATAGCGGATCTGTGCAAGCGTCCGCTCCGATTTCCCAAATACGCACATGGAAGCTACTTGATAAAGCGGGAACTTTAAGCATTACTGATGTTGTAGGGCTTTCTGATAAGACATGGGAACCTCTTGAAGATCAGGTTACAGATTATCACTTTCTGGATGAAGACTATTGGGTAGCCGCACAGGGTGCGGTGCTATGGTTAAAGTTGAAGTTGCCTGAGTCCGCCAAACTGAATCGGATATGGCTTGAGTTGCTTCCCAATATTGGTATCGATGGTGAAATTGCGGTGTTTGAAGAGGGGGCTTGGCAGTGGCAGAAACCTGTACAACGTAGGGTTACTGGCGTCATTTCTCAACCAGCCAGATACCTTACTTTTATTCTTGATACCTCTCGCCAGAACCACACTGTCTATCTTCGACTCACCAGTGCTCAAACTTTTCAATTTAGTTTAAAAGCGCAGTCGGTAGACCAGCTGTTATGGTACTTTATGGCCAGCAACCTTTTTTTTGGTTTAGTCGCAGGCATGTTACTAATAGCCTTGATCTATAATTTGGCGATTGGATTAAATGCCAAAGAACCTGTGTATCTCTACTACGCCTTTTATGTTTTTTGTAATCTGCTGTATTGCATGGTGACGGCAGGCTATTTTCGTGTGTTATTCCCTGACTGGGCTGGCAGTAACACCGCAATTATTTCAAACTCGACCATGACACTGATGGGCTTGTCTGCATTCTTTTTTATTCGTAAATTCCTGGATACTAGAGCCGGTATTCCGAGATTTGACCCGGTGCTAAGAGCGACCATAGTTGGCTATATTCTGACACTGTTGAGTCTGATGTTGGTTTCTGATTTCTACAGCTATTTAATTGTTGTGTCGATTGGTGTCATCAGTCCGCTTATAGCGCTTATTGCCGGAATATTGAGTTATCGCCAAGGCCATCCTATGGCGCGATACTTTATCATTGCCTGGACATGCTTTTTAGTCACGGCCAATATCTGGGGCTTGATGTGGCTTGGCGTGGTAGAACCCAAAGACTGGGTGATCTGGTTTTATTTTTTGGGTTCATTATTGGAAGTACTATTGTTGTCGATGGTCTTAGGCTTTAGGTTTAACTACTTGAAACTGCAAACCCAGTCACTTGATGCGGCAAAATCACGTTACCGTGAGCTGAGTGAAACCGATGACTTAACACAAGTATTGAACAGGCGTGGTTTTATTAAGCTCGTTGAACAACAAGCCAGTGCGTGTAACAACGAAAAACTGGTCTGGTTGGCTTTGGATGTCGATAACTTCAAAGCGTTTAATGATCAAAATGGCCATGTTGCTGGGGATGAGTTGTTGCAAAAAATGGGTGAGTTGCTGAATACAAAAGGCCGAAAAGAAAATGTCATTGGTCGGATTGGTGGCGAAGAGTTTGTCATTATGCTAATCAATTGTTCCTTGGCGGATGCAAAATCTTTCATAGATCGTCTATTAAAAGACTTTTCCGCGATAAAAGTCATCAATAAGGAGGGGGTTCCAGTGAGTACCACACTATCTATCGGTGCCACCGAAATAAGGCCTGGTGAAGACGTTCAGCAGATCTGGAAACGAGCCGATAATTTACTTTATCAGGCAAAAGAAGGTGGTCGTAATCAAGCGGTTATTGCTTAAACTGATTAATATTCTAACTGAGTGGTTGAGAAATACATCAGGGCTAGAGCTTACAGGTATGATGACGAACTTAGTCAGCAAGTTATAAAAAAAACGGTCGTTAAGTAGTATCAAGTCTTTGGTTGAAGTTAATATCTACTAGGCTCAGATCTTGTCCCAAAGTGTTTCTATTAGACAGCGATTTGATAACTTAAAAGAAAGGCGTATTTTCAATTATTGAGATGTGTTTTTTTATCTTTACTCGTGGCGAAAAAAACCGGTTTTTTTTAATAGGTTCAGCTTATTTCGCTTTTGATAGTCTGCGAGTGGCGCCAAGTCCAGCCAAGCCTAAGCCTGTCAGTGCCAGAGTTCCTGGTTCAGGGACTTGACTGGCGACCGTGATCGATGCATTGTTAATATGCAGTGAGTGTCCACCACCACCAACAACGTAAAATAGAGAGAAATCTGCATTATTCGGTCCGGTCAAACCACTTACTGAAAGTGTTTCGGTCACAAGGTTATGTGACGCAATTGCAAAATTTACAGCAGGACTTGTATCAAATTGATAGTAAAGTCGACCCTTGTGATTTCCCCAACCCTGGTCGCTCCAGGTTAGTGTCAGGTCAAAGC
Organism: Oleiphilaceae bacterium; assembly: GCA_041622015.1. Taxonomy (GTDB): domain Bacteria; phylum Pseudomonadota; class Gammaproteobacteria; order Pseudomonadales; family Oleiphilaceae; genus PZPK01. The sequence continues at coordinate 5,610 of JBFJZQ010000089.1, read as the reverse complement.
CCGTAATACTTCCTAAAAGACTGTCGTTTGAGTCCCAGAGCATTAATGCGTCTGACATGGAATAGTCATTTACATCGTCAAGGTTATAGGTCGTTTCAATAAGACCTGCTTGGGAATTCATGGTGAACATTAGTAAAGCGCTAAGAAACGCTTCGGCAGTGAATTTCTTCATCATCAGCTTTTTCTCCGTTGGGTTAACCTTACAAAATAAAAACAAGGTAATAGAGATTAAGCAAGGTATAGGCCTGTTTTTAAAAAAAATACTTATTACTAAGTTTTATCTTATTGAATATAAAGAGCTATTTCTTCAATCTAGTTATGGTTAGAGGCTATCGAATTGTCATTTGTGTAAAGTAAGCTGACACAAGAGTTTGGCTTTTTTAGCCCAGATTCTTTGCGTATATAGTTTCTGACTAAACTCTCTAGAGACTTGTAGGCTCTATTTATCGCCAACAAATAGCAAGCTTAAGAGATTCAAAATAATCGCTTTTTTCTGGTAGCTAGTATTCACTCAGTGTTCTATTTTACTGAATAATTCTCAGTTTATTAAGCTTAAAGGTGACTGAAAAACGGATCATTAAGGTCAGTCGAGTAAGCTGATGATCAGTCATACTGCGGGGCTAAAAATGAAAAGCCTGCCCAGCAGGCGTCTGAAAGCTTAAAACGTATCATTTTCAGAACGAACAAAAACAGAAGGGCTGCCATCGTTAGCCATGTGAATGTCGAAGGTAATAGGGCGGCAGCAGACTTGGCAGTCTTCTATATATTCTTGGTCTTCATCCAGTAGCTCCACGACAACGGTAATCTGTTCACCACAGTAGGGGCAATAAATATTGGTTTCTAATAGTTCATTCAAAATATTTCCCTCATGGTTTTATTTAGTTGAAAGCATTATCTAAGGCTAGCATCATTTCAGTCAGCAACTCGCTATCTTCTTGCTTTAATACGCAATTATCCATGACGTATTTCGCCGTGCGAATGACCAGCTGCCAACGGGGCTTCGTGGGAAGGGTTCGCTCGCTCAAATACCGATCCAGGGTTCTGGTTTTTGCTGTTGTGCCATCTAAATAGACGCGCCAGCAACGGCTTTCTTCTGCTAAATCGGCTTTAGTTTTGAGGGTATAGCGCTCCCATATATTAATGCTTTCTCTTAACAGCTTGATCAGTAGCTCTCGTCGATATTGATTGTCTGTAATATTCACATTGTCGTGAACTACGGGTGAATTGAGGACAGCCTGCTTATTCAGCGATGATATTTGTTTTAGCGCCGCCTCAATTTGATCAAACTTAGTACGGCTCAAGCTTAATTCTTCCGTGAGGCTGTTTATTAGCTCATTCGTTAGGCCTTTTTCAGCTTCGATTGTTTCTCTGATTCTTGTTTGATAAATGATCAGAGCAAAATATTGTTCTTGTTTTTCTTCAAAAGGATGAACGGCCAGTTCAATTTGGCCTAAGAGTTTATCTTTCGTTGAGAATGAAAATGACGCTTCTGCATTGGCTATACGGCTGCTTAACTCGGCTTCTGATTCTGCTGACACAATGGCGCTAAGTGGTTTGTTTAACAGGGCTTCATTTTGGGTATTTAAAAAAGTTAACGCGGCGTGGTTGGCGTAAATAATGTCGAAGTTTTCGCTGAGAAGTACTATGCATTCATCAGTGATATCCAAAGCATGCAGTAAACGGCTATTGGCCACGGACAAGTCTGTTTCCAGTTGTTTACGATGATCAATTTCTTTCTTAAGAACTTGGTTCTCTTGATGGCTGAACCAAAATTTTCGCGCACTGAGCTGGCTATACACGCGCGCTAGAAGTTCTTTCTCGTGGTACGGCTTAATAAGATAGTCATTCGCGCCCGCATTCAGGCAATCGACAATATCGTTCACTTGATAACGGGCTGTGAGCATCATGATAGGCAGCTCATAGCTGTCATAATTCTTGCGTACTTTTCGGCAGACATCTAAACCGCTGATCGTTGGCATCATTAAGTCTAATAGAATCAGATCAGGTCTGCGTTGAGCTAAGCGTTCGAGTAATAAGGTACCACTTGAAAAACATTCAGTCCGATAGCCTGCTGAGTCTAGTTGAGCATGGACTAACTCTAAATTAACTTCTTCATCGTCCACGACAAAGATGAGTGATTCCTCAACGGCATGGCTAACAAAGTCACGGCTATTTTCTGAAAGTATTGTCGCCTCTTGAGAGTCAGATTCTTGATTTGTTCTTGACCATGTTTCTTTAGTGGTCAAATGCTGGGTATCTAATTGAGATAAGGTTATGTTTGATGATGGAGTTGACGGTGAGTTTGTCGCCGTCGTACTGTTTATACTCTCAGGGTCTGCTAACTGAAGGCTGAACTCGATGCTGGTGCCCGAAGCCACATGGCTATTTATTTGTAAGTCTCCATCGTGCAAGCGAACTAATTGTCGACTAATGGATAAGCCCAAGCCGCTGCCACTATATAGAGAGTCGGTGGCTTCAGAAAAATGTTGAAAGGGCTCGAATAATAAATCGTATTTATCTGGCGCAATACCAATACCAGTGTCGATGATTTCTATCGTCACTCTATCCGTGCTAAGAGGCGATATGGCTTTTTTGGCATTAACTTGAATCATACCTTCTTCAGTAAATTTGATGGCATTGCCCAGTAAGTTGAAGAGTATTTGTTGAAGTCGGTTTTCATCGGCCAAGACAAACTGTAGTTCTGCGGGAATGTCGGTGCTTAAACGTATATCTCGCCCTGCCAGCAAGGGGCTCAGTGTGCCCACAACAGAGTGTGAGAGGGCTTTTAAATCGACACACTTTTTGTTCAGCGTGATATTGCCATGTTTAATGCTGGCAAAATCCACAATATCATTCACCAGAGAGCCTAAGCGTTTTGTGGTTGAATAGATTAGGTCTAGCTTGTGTTTGTGTTCTAATTTCAGCGCTAAGGAACTGTCATTTAACAGATGGTTAGCCAAGCCCGAAATACCATGTAAGGGCGTTCTTAGTTCGTGAGAGGTGGTGGCTAGAAATTCATCTTTAAACGCATCGATCTTCATTAATTCTTTGTTTTTGCTTTGTAAGCTATTGGACATCTCTTCAATGGTTTCAAAGTTATGCAAGTAGCTTTTAGCCAAATCAATGCCCTGAAAAATCACAAAAGCCAAAATACCGATATGGGAAAGATTCGGTGTATGAATCACGTAACTATAGGTCAGAATGTCATTGACGACTGCCAGGATAAAAATGCCCAAACCAAAGCCAAAGGTCTTGGCTCCTCGCCGGCCTTCCATTAAGCATTTTACGTAAATATAAAAAATATAGGGTAGGGAAAACAGGATGCAAATTTGGAATGGTACATTCAAACTGGTATAGAAACTGACGTTGGTTGTCAGTGCCAAGGAGCAAAAAGGCAGCGCGATAAGCCAGCTTATCAGCCGAGCTTGTCGGCTATATTTAACCGGAAAGCGATAAGAGAAATACGAAATGAATAAGGGGAAGGCAAGGTAAGTCGCGAGGTTTTCTAAAGCCTGCAGTAGTGTCCAGTGATCGCCCAAATAAAAGTAAAGAATTCGCTCATCAATTAATAAACGTCGCAGTCCCATGACCAAGCAAAGCAAGCTGAAATAGAGCAATACTTTTTCTTTTGGGCGACTAAAAAATATGAATAAGCCAAAGAAACTCGCCGATATAAGCACCGTCGCCGCGAGCATGCTTCTGATAATCGGTTTTTCTCTTAATTCATAAATGCCTGTTGCATCCGTGAGTTTCAGTGGGTACCACACTCCGCCCCATTGATAATGGAAGTTTGAGGTTTGTAACACCAGTTCTAACTTTCCTTCGTCGGGCATAAGCTTTACAAACTTGGGCAAATAAGCCGGAGACTCGTGTTCTTTATCGGTGCCGATCGTGCCGTTTTCAGCTACCAGATGTTTGTTATTCCATAATTTGTATGCACTTGCCATATCCGGAATAGCCAGGTAAAGATTGGTCTTTTGGGGTGGAACCAAGACAATTACTTTGTAGGTGGCATGGCCAAACCCGGGAAAGCGTTTAAAGCCATTCGGGGGGGAATTCCAAGCGCCAGGAACGGGGAACGGTAGCGCTTTCGTAGTGTGTTCAGGAAAGGCTTCGGGCGCAATAAACTGCCCCCAGTAAAAATCCCAATTTCCTTGAAGGGAATGAATTTGACCTTCAGACCAATCATTCTTCCGTAGGTCGAGAATGGCTTCTTCTGAATAGGCAGAAACACTAAGGCAAGATAGCCAGAAAAGGATAGCGATAAACCGAACAATCATAAGCGTGCTTTTGTTGTTATTTGTATGATGTTTAGAGTTGAATAACAAGAATAGCTGATTGCCTAGAAAAGATATGTGTTCATACGCATATCTTTTCATTTCGACGCCATCTTATTTATTTCAATAGTGTCTGCAAAGCCTGAGCAATATCATGCACTTCTTCCATACACACTTCATGGCTCATGGGATAGGTTTTGAATTCGGGTTCAAAGCCTTTCTCGATTAACACTCTACGAGCTTCTAAGCCCATACTTTCCAAGACTACATCATCATGGGTACCGTGATACAGGTAAAGTGGCACAGCCTTGTTGGCAGGATGAATCTTAAGGGTTCGCCACGTAGCAAAATAGGTCGACATGGCCAGAATGCCGGCGAGTGGTTTATCGAAACTTAAGCCGCAGTGATAGGCAACGGCACCGCCTTGAGAAAAGCCCGCTAAAATGATTTTGTTGCTTGGGATGCCGCGTGATATTTCTCTCTCGATGAGGGCGGTGATCGCATCACTCGATTGTTGAATTTGTGCTTCATCAATTTTGCGCTCGATATTCATTTCTAAAATATCGTACCAGGCGGGCATCACATAGCCACCATTTATGGTTACAGGAATCTCAGGCGCGTGGGGGAATATGAACCTGATAGGCAAACTAGCCGGTAGGTTTAAATGCGGTACGATGGATTCAAAGTCATGACCATTGGCGCCTAAGCCATGAAGCCAAATAACGCTAGCGATAGGATTTGAACCGCTTTCTACGGTAATGTGGGGTAATAAAGTCATTTACTAATCTCGTTAGATGTTGTTCTCAAGTGAATTTAATCGGGTGAATAGGGTAGTAGCCAGTTGCCTTTTTCTGGAGTGATTTCCTTATTTCCAGACTGTAAAAATTTAAAAGGTAGGGATCTGGTCTTGCCATTGGCGTTATAACGAATCACAAAGTGAAGGTGCGGGCCGGTTGAATAGCCTGTGTTACCCGATAAGCCTATCACTTGTCCGACCGCAACGCGGTCACCTTGTTTAACATGCACACCGCCGTGCAAGAAGTGCGCATACACTCCATAACTACCATCATCATGGAGTATTTTAACGAGGTTGGCTTTATCCAAGAAGAAGGGGCTGGATACGCCCGCAAATACATAGTTATCTCTTGTTTGGAAAACTAACCCGGCTTTAGCAGCGGTAATTTTGGTACCTACCGGCATTCCAATATCCACCGCATACTTACTTCCATGTCTATTATGACTAAAGCTACCATTAAAAGCCTGACCAATTTTTTTAGGTTTGTAATCGACGAAGGGAGGCTGAACAACTAAGTCTGAAGGCTGAGTAGCTGGG
>JBFJZQ010000088.1:0-11221 GCA_041622015.1 Oleiphilaceae bacterium | reverse complement strand
GCATCATGGGTAAAAGGGGAGACCACATATGGCAGGGTAGAATTTAACCGTCGAAAACTGATCCGATTCAGTAAGCGCCAAATCACAAGCAGCCTAATCCATGAAATAGGTCACGTACTGGGCTTTGGCTTTGGTAACTGGAATGAACTTTATGACAAACGCACGGGTAAATTTCATCAAAGCGTAATAGATAAATTACCAGGTCTTGCAGCGATGAAGGTTGAATTAGGTTATGGCCGTGGAACTTGCTACTCACATTGGGATGAACGCTTATTTGATGGCGAAGTAATGACAGGTTTTAAAGACCGTGTTGAGTATGTGCTACCCATTACCATAGATGTCATGTCAGCACTGGGGCATCGTTTAAAAAAACAACTCGATGAAAAAATGTTCCTTGATCAGTTGATCGATAACATTGGCCAAAAAACATTTACGCGTCAAACCGATGTGGCTGATCTCGATGTGGATTATTTGGAAATTACGGAAATAGAGGAAGAAATTACTGAAGACGTTCCCCCCAGCGTGATCGATCTTGATGCGCCCTTGCGAGACTTGAGCGCCTCTATTGAGCCGCAAGAAACCCTAACTGTATTTGAAATCCCAGCCTCATTTGAAACACAAGATAACCATAGTACACAAGGAAGTTTGGCAATTATCATCGGCCATACTAAATTACGGCCCGGCGCGAGAGCGATACCTCCTTTATCCTTTTATGAATACGAATACAATACTGAAATTGCCAGTCTTGCAAAAGAGTATGCGACTCATCAGGGGCTGGAAGTTGAGATATTTACCCGAGATCAGGCGGGCATTACAGGAGCCTATCAAAACGCAGCTGATTGGGAACCCGATGCAATATGTGAATTGCATTTTAATGCTGCCAACGGCCAAGCTAAGGGGACAGAGATTCTCTATTCGGATGAAAGGGATCGCCATGGTATCTACGAAAAAGAACTTGCACAAGAAATGCAAAAACGACTATGTCAACTATTTGAGCGACAGGGCCGCGAAGATCGAGGCATTAAAAACCGTACAGGTCGGCGAGGCGAAAGAGGTTTTACCAATTTAGGTCAGAATTTTAATATACCTATCATTCTAATCGAACCTTTTTTTGGTGATAACCCACAGGATGCAATGTTAGGTTTGCAGCTGAAAACAACCTATGCACAAACAATCGTCAATGGATTTATTCAATGGAAAAAAGATTGTGACAAACGCTATGCAGATAGCTGAATGATTTGAGTGACTTCTAAAGAATGTTCATTATTTAATGCACGATTTTTGGGAGGGCATGAGATATAAGGTACTGAGGCTAGTTATATATACAAACAGGCTAGATTATCGTGAATACACTGAGTAGCCGAGAGACAATTTTGCGGTGAAGTTGAAGTTAGGATCATTACCTAACATCTTAGATCCAGCCTACTATTTTCGGTAATCCATTTTAATTTCCTGAAGGGCTAAGTTCTGAAAGGTTTAGTTATTAAGTTTTCAGTGTCCCTGGGTTCTAAGCTGATGAACTTTCATATACTGTAACGGCCTATCAAATCAAATACAGAGAATGGATTTTGAAATTATGACATCTAAATCTACACCTTCTGCTCAATCTAATGTGGCTGGCAGGGTGACTCGCTTTAAAGAGTTTACGAAGTTGGTGGATTATTCTTTGATGAATAATTTACATGCTGATCCTGATGCGAGAGAAAACGGTCATGATCATCGTGCCCGGCAGGTGTTTTCAGGGCACTATGTGCCAGTAACCCCGACACCGATTGCACAGCCAGAATATGTTAGTCATAGCAAAGTGTTTTTTGAGGAGCTTGGATTAAATGATGAGCTAGCGCTTGATGAGGCTTTTCTTCGCGTGTTTTCTGGCGACCTCTCTGTTGCAGTGCCGCCGATGCGTCAAGTAGGGTGGGCGACTGGTTATGCGCTTTCGATTTATGGCACTGAATATACTCAGCAGTGTCCGTTTCGTACCGGCAATGGTTATGGTGATGGTCGCGCAATCTCAGTGTTTGAAGGGGTCATAAAAGGTCAGCGTTGGGAGATGCAATTAAAAGGCGGTGGGCCAACGCCTTATTGCCGAGGTGCAGATGGTCGTGCGGTGCTGCGCTCTAGCGTACGCGAATTTCTGGCACAAGAGTATATGCATGCCTTAGGTGTGCCGACTTCGCGCTCACTCACTTTATACACGTCAAAATCTGAAACGGTTGAAAGGCCTTGGTATTCGGAGGGTTCCTACTCCTCTGATCCTGATATTTTGGTTGATAACCCTGTCGCAATCTCGACCCGCGTCGCGCCTTCTTTTTTACGTGTGGGTCAGCTGGAGCTATTTGCCCGCCGTGTACGAAATAATGCCCATCCCAAAGCATTAGAAGAACTAAAGATAATCGTGACGCATTTGATTGAGCGGGAATACAAAAACGATATTGATCAAAGCCTTCCTTTCACAGCTCAACTCGTTGAATTAGCCAGGCTATTTCGTGATCGCCTGAGCGCTTTGGTTGCTAACTGGCTTCGGGTAGGCTTTTGCCAAGGCAATTTTAATAGCGACAACTGTGCCGCAGGTGGTTTTACCCTGGATTATGGACCCTTTGGCTTTTGTGAAGCATTTGACCCTGAATTTCAGCCGTGGACGGGCGGTGGTCAGCATTTTTCATTCTTTAACCAGCCACTTGCCGCCGAAGCCAATTTTCATATGTTTTATAGCGCATTGCGGCCTTTGCTTCATGAAGACGCCGATGCATTAGCTCAGTTAGATCAAGTTCGTCGCGGCTTTGCTGAAACCATGCAAACGCATGTGCAAAAAATCTGGGCAGCCAAACTGGGTTTAACAGCATTTGACGATGAGTTGTTTAAGGCATTGATGTCATTAATGCTTCGGACCACCGTGGATTTCACGATCTTTTTCCGCGAGTTATCGGCGATACCTGAGCATATCTCAGCGCTGAAAAAGAGTTTCTATGTTGAAAGCTCACCGCAACTGGATGAGCAATGGCATGCATGGTTAAGCAGCTGGCGTAGTCAGGTTGTTGTTCAGAATCACAGCGCCCAAAATAACAGCGAATTAGCTGAAGTATCGGCAAAAATGAAACAAGCAAACCCTAAATATACGTGGCGCGAATGGCTGGTCGCGCCAGCTTATCAACAAGCAATGAAGGGTGATTATTCATTGGTAAGAGAGTTGCAGGCGGTATTGAACAGCCCCTACGATGAGCAATCTATGGAGATTGAAGCCAAATATTATCAACTTAAGCCAAAAGCGTTTTTTAATGCTGGCGGTGTATCTCACTACAGCTGCTCTTCTTAATCTTTTTAACTGACTTGTGAATCCAGCGCTGCAAAAACGCTAGAAGTGGGCCGACAGAAGACTCTAATTCCTTGATTAGGGCTGAATCCATATATTGATACGCATCCGGAAAATCTAACACATAAAGGGTTTTGTTGGAAAATCATCTGGAGAGCTCTGATTTAAGTCTACTCTTAAGCTTTTCTTTTATTACAAAGAGCTGTCAGCTCAATGTTATTTTTTGAACTAACCGTTTTCTTTGCCTTCTTGTCTAGTACTTGCTGGGCTTTCATTTAGCTTAGGGCGTTTTCGCCAAATTTTTTAAGCTGTTGGGCTTCCCCATTGGTTTTTGCTTCAGATGAATAATATATTGCGTTTTTTTGTGGATTGCTCTAAAAAAGCAACAACTCAAGGTGAAATGTCTTCTTGTGTAAAGCTTTAGAAATTGAATGGTTGAAAGATCGATCTTTATTAATCTGGTCCGGCTCAATCTCTGAAAAAATCTAATTATAATATTTAAGCTCTGTAGCCGATGTCCCCCTATTTGTGTCATTTAAGTCAGGGCTGGCTCAAACTATAGTTAACGATTAACTAAGCTTCGAAACTAATACCGTGTCGCGCTAAAGTAGGTAACATTAAACCATGAGCCATCGCAGTACGAATATACATAAACTTCAACAAGCCGAATTCGACGTAGTCATTGTCGGTGCCGGCATCAATGGTGCAGTTGCAGCAGCGGCACTTTCAGCCAAAGGCGTCAAAGTTGCCTTGATCGACAAGGGAGACTTTGCAGGACTTACCAGTTCCAATTCGTCCAATCTGGCTTGGGGCGGTATCAAATATCTGGAAAGCCTTGAATTCCGTCTAGTGAATGGACTTTGTAAAAGCAGAAACTTGCTAATGAAAAGTTACCCTTCGACGGTGAAGGAAATCCGATTCCTGACGAGTATTCAGAAAGGCTTCCGCATGCCTGTTACGTTCGTGTATTTGGGCACAATTTTGTACTGGTTTTTTGGCCGCTTTATTACCCGCCCACCAGCTTTGTTATCTCGCAAAAAAATAGAAAAGATTGAACAAGTGATCGATGCATCCAATGTCCAGGGAGGTTTTGAGTATTCAGACTGTTATCTCTACGATAATGACGCAAGATTTGTTTTTAATTTTATTCGATCCGCTATGAACTATGGCTGTATCGCTGCGAACTATGTCGAAGCCGCAGAAGTAAGCAGAGAAGACGAACGATGGAAAATAACAGCTAAAGATGTGATTTCCGGGAAAATGTTTACGGTTAATTCGCGCAGCCTCATTAACGCGGGTGGCCCGCTAGCGGATACTTTTAATGAACTGACTAAGGAAGCAACAGAACACCATCACTTGTTTTCGAAAGGTATTCATTTGATCGTTGACCGGGTGACACAAAGCCAAAAAGTACTGACATTTTTTGCCAGCGACGGGCGTTTGTTTTTTGTTATCCCTATGGGTCCTAAAACCTGTATCGGTACCACTGATACACAAGTCAATTCACCACACACTCATGTCACCGATGAAGATCGGCAATTCGTATTAGATAACGTAAATAGCTTACTTAAGCTTGAAAAACCTTTTACGGTCTCCGATATTATTTCTGAACGCTGCGGCGTGCGACCTTTAGCTCAGAAAAAAGAAGGTGAGGGTGTTGCCGATTGGGTTAAGTTGTCTCGCAAACATGCGATCGACATTAATAATGATACTAAGCATTTGACCATCTTCGGAGGTAAACTGACAGACTGTTTAAATGTCGGAGATGAAGTGGTTGAGTTAATTAAGCAATTTGGCATAGCTATTCCTCACCACTCACGGAAATGGTTTGGCGAACCTGCAGATGCAATCAAAGACGAGTTTTTGCACCAGGCAGAATTAATGGGTTTGGATAAAATGACACCTTCCTCCTCTTCTGAACCACTCACGCAGAGACTTTGGCGACGCTATGGTCGAAGCGCTATTTCTATGTTGGAAACCATTCGTCAAGATCCTAAGGAAGCGCAGTTATTGATTTGCAATGCGGAATACTTGCGCTGTGAAATTGAGTATGCGGCTAAATATGAAATGATTACTCGCTTGGAAGATTTTCTGCGCCGCCGTTCGAAAATATCACTCGTTGTTAAGCATGAAGACATCATGAGAGACCCCGGTTTAAAAGAGGCCTGTGAGATTCTATTTGGCGACGAAGCAGAGATGCGCTTGCAGGAATATGCGGATAATCATGGCTAAAGTTTATTCAATCTTGCCAAGGGATATCGGCGCCTAAGTGGCGAGCAATATCCATGGATGATTGAAGCGCACTTTCGAGCAAGGGGATGCCGGGTTTTGCATAAGAGCCGCTAAACCAGATCACATTATCGGGAGACGCTTGAAGCTCACCCAAGCGTTGAATGCTGGCTAAACTTTCAAGTGTTACGGTCGGTCTTTCAAAAAAAGCTCTACCGATAAGCGATTCAGGGCAGGGCTCTCTTAATGGGTTCCAAGTCTGAAACAAAGGTTCGGCATTTATTAGTGCTGGGTAAAGTTGATTTAAACAGATGCTGGCCATAGGTTTATCGTGATTATCATCTAGCTCGAATAACACGGGGGGCGAATTTCGTCCGTATCCCGGAGCCAAGCTCGTGTCTGAATGGACAAGCACTTCACTACGCTCATAAGAAATCGCTTTTAAACAGGCGACGGACTCTTCTTCCTCATCACCTAAAATATTGGCAACTTGATTCGCCTGTACGGCAAGCACCACTTGATCAAACTGAAACTCGCGGCCCTCATTATCTGTAACCAATACAATTCTTTTTCCTGACTCATTTAGGCGTTTCCTTACAGAAACAACCGTGCTGTTACAGTATTGTTGTTTGCAATGTTCAAGCATTTTAAGGATAGCTAAATCGGCACCTGCCTTTACACGCCAGATACCATTAAACAGCATGCCATTTGCCAGAAAATCGATAATACTATCAGCAGGATATTCCCGAATAGCAGCATAAGAACACGTTCCGATAGCTGCAAAGGAAGGCAGAAGAACCTCTTCGCTAAAGGCTTCAGAATATTTTCGCTTGAGCAGGTAAGAGTGGATCGTTTGATTTTTCGTTTCTCCCTTACGTTGATGGCGCTTGGCAGTTAACAAGAAGCGTACAGCATCAGCCATAATTCGAGCAGACTTAAAGGAAACCTGCGCTAATCCAGCAAGACGAGGGATAGAGCGCTCGCCAATATCAATATACTGATAAGCAAAAAAAGGCGCTTTAGCGAAAGGACGGCTGTAAGCTGCAGCATGATCTGTCCTGAGCATTTCAACGCCCATCATCTGATAAAATTTTACCAGATTGCGGTAATGGCAACGGTTAAAGGCGCGGATAGGTACATCAATTCTGACTGTTTCTTCACCCTCTAAAGACGGGACATCCAAGTTGAAAGCCCCCATGCCTGGCGAACTATGGCGTTCAAATAGCGTGACTTCATGCTGCCTTCCCAGCAACCAAGCCGAACTCAGACCGGCGATACCGCTGCCGATAATTGCAATTTTCATAAATATTCCTATTTGAAATGTATAGCTTTAGCTGTTTTTATAGCAAAAAAAACTTCGTCTTCGATGAATTCAAACAGTCTTCATTTTAATTCCTTTAATACAAGTCATGTATTCATAGAAATAGAACGAAGACAAAGCAGCCCAGACACCCACATTCTACGGTACCCTAAAGTAGCCCATTTTTGAATTAAAGTGATGATGATATTAAGTGTTTGAATTTATTTTTAATTTTAAATTAATGGGTTGTGAAAAATTTATAGTTTTAACACTGTTAAAGCTCAAGTAGAGAGCCGGCAGCGGGCTCTAATTTCTTGATTTGGGCTGAATCTATATATTGATGCTTATCCGGAATATCTAACACATGAAGGGGAGGTAGTTATCACCGCTTTCACCAGCATCGAAGAAACCTCCACCAATATTACGGTCGGAAGTTCGACTACTAAAGCCAGCGATTGTGACTAGCCAAATTGGTGCGCCATCTATTGATAACTGTTTTGTACAAAACGCTTCGAGGAAGTTTCAACTGTCTCCGGTAAGCTGTATGTTAGCCAAAAGAGAAGACCGAACAAAATAAATCCCAATGGTTTTTAAAGTAGCTGACATGTCTATCCTTAGCGTTTGATATGAGGTCTTATTAGAAATTATTTATTCAGTGCCTAATGATGCATGATTCCTTTGCTTGACAGAAGTTATCGAGCTGACAGGTCTCTCGTATATGTGGCCCAGATCAAGATAATGATAGGCATTTTTAGGGTCACTGGGCCGAAAGGGCGAATCCAGAAGTTGGCTCAATAAACGTTAATAGTGCACTAAATATTAGGCTGCTAACGTTCGACAGTAATGCACTTAAAACAATTTATAGGTGCCAGTTCGGCGGAACTTCTCAAATAACTCAATATCCCATGGACGCATGGCGAGAACCATGCTTGTTCCAAATTTATTCGATAATTCTGTGTTGATATCTTCTCGATGGATTCCTTCAAGTGCATTGGTAACGCTAAAGTGGCTGTTCAATATGTTTTATCTGAAGCTCTGCCTGTCAAAAAATGTAGAACAGCTTGTTCTGCCAGTTTTGTCAAATCAATACAGCCCTTTCTTTTTGGAAACTCGTTAGTTTTTGATCTGAAACAAGACAGGGAGAGAAAATAATTATCAGCTTGGCGATTCTGAAATTTCAATACCATAATGATAAAACAGTTCTAAGACCCTGTAGAGTGCCCCAAATTAGTCGGACAAAGGCTTAGGTATAGATTTAACTTTTTTTGTAAAGATTACAAGGCTAATTCAATGAGAAAAAATTTACCGGTTACTGGCAAGGAACTAAATTATTCAGACGATGTTCGTATTGTCTCTACAACAACAAAGAAAGGCGTTATCACATATATCAATAAAGACTTTATTGATATCAGTGGGTTTTCAAATGATGAATTGCTTGGGCAGGCCCATAACCTGGTTCGACATCCTGATATGCCTCAACTTGCCTTTAAAGATCTCTGGGACACGGTTGCCAAAGATCAGCCCTGGATGGGTATTGTAAAAAATCGCTGTAAAAATGGTGATCATTACTGGGTTGATGCCTTCGTTATGCCCAATCGGGGGGTAAATCAGGAGGAGAGTGGCCTTCAGAGTGTGCGCTTTAAGCCTGATAGGGCTGAAATCAATAGGGCTGAGGAAGTATACGGAAAAATCAATCTCGGTAAAAAACCATTCAACTTGTTATCCCCAAGGCATTGGCCAATCTTTACTAAGATACTGTCTTCTGGTCTTTGTTCATTCCTTCCGCTCATTCTCACAAGTTTTTCAGGGGAAATGAATTTTAGTGTATTCCTTCTTTCACTTTTGACTGGAATCTTGATTTTGGCTGGTTCTGCCTATTCGATATCGCGACCCTTTGTTCAATCTGCTAAAAAAGCGAAAGCTCTTTATCAGAATGATTTTGGGCAGTTTATTTATACAGGAAGAATGGATGAGCTTGGTGCCATTAATCTTGGTAACAAGTTTTTGAGTAACCATTTGGAAACAGCGCTTTGGAGAGTAGCCTGTTCTGCGCAAGAGGTTGAAGTACAGGCTGATAATTCGGCAAGCGTTTCACGTAACACGTTTGATCAAATGGAAAAACAGACGCTTGAGCTAGAGCAGCTTGCAACAGCTATGAACGAAATGGTTGCTTCAATTGCCGAGGTTTCCCGAAATGCATCAGATGCCAGTGATGCTGTGACCCAAGTCCATAATATGGTCGAGAAGGGGAATGATGAAGTAGGAAGTACAAAAAAGAACATCGACCTTCTGGTAAAAGAGCTCATTTCATCATCTGATAAGGTAAAAAAAATTAGTGAGAGTAGTCAGTCAATCTCAACCTTCGTCGATGACATCCACTCTATTGCTGAACAAACTAATCTGCTTGCACTTAATGCGGCTATAGAGGCAGCAAGAGCCGGTGAGCAAGGGCGTGGCTTTGCAGTGGTCGCGGATGAAGTGAGGAATTTGGCGAACAACACTGCCGAGACTACTGCGAAAATTCAGCAGGCCATTACAGGTATTCGAATGATTGTTGATGAAGCGGTTGGCCTGATGGCTCAAGCGAGCCATCAATCTAATCAAACGATTGATCAATCTACTTCAGCCTTTGAGCTACTGCAAGAAGTCAAATCTGTTGCAAACGGTACAGCGGATCTTGTCATACAGATTGCCGCAGCAGCTGAAGAGCAGAGTATGGTTGCTGAAGAGATAAATAGAAATATTCATGGTATTCAAGATGCTTCAAAAAACAGTCAAAATAATATGGCTAAGGTTCAGCATTCAAATGATCGTCTTTATGATGAGGTAAAAAAACTTCAAGTAGTTACGATGGATTTCACCTTGTGATTTCAGAGGGAGGGTGACTTAGTTATTGAGAAGTCATGAAAAAGTATGTCGCATTTATTTGATGCTATTAATGTTGAAATACGCTTACTCATCATAGGGATTCTTTCCTGTATATATAATGATCCTAGGGAGTTTCATTTATCCGCTAAAACGTTTATGGACGCGTTTTGGCTTAAAGATGACAATTTAGATAATTTGCCTGCACCGGATATTTTACAGCAAGAAATCATCGATCATTTAGAGGCTGCGTTAGCGGCATTTAAGGACGTAGCTGCTGGATTACCTGAAACCATAGTCGCAATCGACCAATAGAATAAGGCTTGATCGATTTAATCAGGTCAATTTAATTTTTTATTCAACGAAGACAATCTGGGCTTATTGATTCGCTTAAATATATTGGCTGTTTGAAATTCAACCTGAATTCCAATTTTGAGCAAAGCCTTTGTCCTATTTATGAAAATGAGCTAGACCCCCCATTGAATTAGACATTCTTTCAATGGGGGGGTGAGTAAAATACCTTACTTTGTTTTATTGCTGCTTATTCTTGCTCACGTTAAGGGATGGCAGGATACTGTGAGCAATTACTGCCTTGCGTTGACTTGACCACCTCACAAAGAGTGCTTGGATTGGTGCCAGGAAAATAGAGTGCATTGGCATTAAACTCAAGCGCATTCTCAAACACAGTTTTACCATTGCTGGATATCGTAGAAAAAATACGGGCTGCAGTCCCATGTCCGATGCCTTTTCCTATGACCATGTGAGTAGCATCAACCACTCCGCTCGCCAATTCATAAACATTGTAGCCATAAGGGAACAACGGTGCAGTTGTGTCTTTATCGCCGTGAAATTGAAAAACCGAAGCTTCACCGGCTTGCACATAGTTAACACCTGTATAGTCAGCGATGCCATTAAAACCTGAGAGCATGGTGATTGCTTGAATATCCGGAGAAGCAATATCAAAATCATTCAGCAAATATGCAAAATGTGCAGCCGTCACGGCACCTGCTGAATACCCCCAAATACCAACGCGACGAGTATCGATGCTATATTGGTAAGCATTATCGATCAAAAAATCGTAGGCATATAATGTGTCTTCAAGTGCTGCAACCACACCATTAGGGTGTTCGTAGTAACCCTCATTTCCTGCTTGAACAGCAAGCTCAACGAGTTCGGCAAAACGAGGGTCATTATGAATGGGTGTTAGGGCTGGTTGAGTGCCTTGCCAAGTTTTTTTCTCTAGCTTTTCTAATCTATAATCAATGTTCGCGACGACCGCGCCTCTTTGCGCCAATGCGGTGGATATGTCAACAGCATAGGCAGAGTCTTTACTTCCTGCGGTAAAATTACCGCCATGAATAAATATGATCAACGGAGATGTTCCTCTGACACCTATAGGCTGGTAAAGGTCCATTTTTAGATCGATTTCCTCGATAGCGCCATCTAAACTTTGCTGAGCTGTACGATAAACGATATCAGGCTGAACTTGGGTGTCATAAATTTTGCCGGGTTCGGGT
>JBFJZQ010000087.1:0-11269 GCA_041622015.1 Oleiphilaceae bacterium | reverse complement strand
TTTATCAAGCCTGATGTTTCAACACTGTGTATTGGTCAGGCATGTAGTATGGGGGCTTTGTTACTCACTGGTGGAGCAAAAGGAAAGCGTCACTGTTTGCCTCATTCTCGTATGATGATTCACCAGCCTCTTGGTGGTTATCAAGGGCAGGCGTCAGATATTGAAATTCATACAAAAGAAATTTTAACTATTCGTGACAAGCTGAACAAAATTATGGCAGAGCATACGGGTCGTGATATTAAAAATGTCGCAAAAGACACTGATCGAGATAATTTTATGGATGGAAAAGAAGCTGTTAACTACGGTTTAATTGATTCTGTATTAGAAAAGCGACCTACTGCTGAGTAGAAATGTAAGGAGTTGCCTCGTTTATTTGAAATATGAAAAAAAGTTTTTGTTTTTTTGAGTGTTTGATTCATAAACTAGGTGCTAATATCTAAATATGAAATTTAGATAAAAGATTAAGTCTCTCTAGATACGCTGGAGAGCTGCAAAAGTTATAGGAAATCCAATGGCCGACGATAAAAACGGTAAGAGTGGTGATAACGGTAAGCTTCTTTATTGCTCTTTTTGTGGAAAGAGTCAACATGAGGTTCGTAAGTTAATTGCGGGGCCGTCTGTCTTTATATGTGATGAGTGTGTAGATCTTTGTAATGACATTATCAGAGAAGAAGTCCAAGAAGCTGCTTCCGAAAAAGGTAGTGATCGATTACCTGTTCCTCATGAAATAAAAGCTACTTTAGATGATTATGTTATCGGTCAGGAGCGTGCAAAAATTGTGCTTTCTGTTGCTGTATACAATCACTATAAAAGATTGAAGTATGAGTCGCCCAAGTCTGATATTGAGTTGGGTAAGAGTAATATTCTATTAATCGGCCCAACGGGTAGTGGTAAGACTTTATTAGCTGAAACACTCGCTAGACTGCTTAATGTGCCGTTCACTATTGCTGATGCTACTACGCTTACTGAGGCTGGCTATGTAGGTGAAGATGTTGAGAATATTATTCAGAAGCTATTACAGAAATGCGATTATGATGTTGAAAAAGCTCAACGTGGCATAGTTTACATTGATGAGATAGATAAGATTTCTCGTAAGTCTGATAATCCTTCAATAACACGTGATGTTTCTGGAGAAGGTGTGCAGCAGGCTTTATTAAAGCTTATTGAGGGGACGGTAGCTTCTGTTCCTCCTCAAGGTGGTAGAAAGCATCCACAGCAAGAGTTTTTACAAGTTGACACCAAAAATATGTTATTTATTTGTGGTGGTGCTTTTGCAGGGCTTGATAAGGTTATTAGTGACCGTTCTGAAAAAAGCGGTATTGGTTTTGGTGCTACAGTTAAGAGTAAGGATTCTAGCCGCAAGGTTGGTGATACTTTGAAGGATGTAGAAACTGAAGATTTAGTTAAGTATGGTTTGATCCCTGAATTTGTTGGGCGTTTACCTGTTATTGCTACTTTGAATGAGTTAGATGAAGAAGCATTAATGCAAATACTCACTGAGCCAAAGAATTCATTATCTAAGCAATATCAGAAGTTATTTGAAATGGAAGGTGTTGAGATTGATTTTCGTGATGAAGCGCTTCGTGGTGTGGCAAAAAAAGCCATGGAGAGGAAAACGGGAGCTCGTGGTCTTAGGTCAATTTTAGAGAATGTTTTGCTTGATACTATGTATCATATCCCTTCTGATAAAGGTGTGAGTAAAATAGTAATTGATGAAGCTTGCATTAATGGCGAGTCTGAGCCAATTAAGATTTACGAAAATAGTGAGAAGGCTGCAAAAGCAGTTCCTGAAAAGTAAATTTTTACTTAAACTCATCAAGTCAAAGCTATGAATAATAAATTCATGGCTTTTTTTTTGCCCCTAGTCTGTAGTGGTGACTTGTATTTCAAAAATGAACCCCCAATTAAATAAAAAGAAATTTATCTAGGAGAATGGGTTATGGCAGATAAAGAGCAAGATGGTGCTGAGAAAGTTTCAAATGATTCGGGTGCTTTAGAGTCTATTAGTAAAAATTCAACTCCCTTATTGCCTCTGCGGGATGTCGTTGTGTTTCCTAATATGGTGATTCCTTTATTTGTTGGAAGAGAGAAGTCAATTTTAGCTCTAGAGGCTGCAATGGCCGGAGATAAGAAGCTCGTTCTACTAACCCAAAAAAATGCTGTTCATGACGACCCAAGCATTGATGAACTTTATGCAGTTGGAACGATGGCAAATATTTTGCAAATGTTAAAGCTCCCCGACGGTACGGTTAAGGTCTTGATTGAGGGTGAGAAACGGGTCAATGTTGACAGTGTCTTGCCGGGAGAGTTTCTGTCAGCAGATACGAGTGATGTGGAGGAGGAGCTTCCGACCGGCCAGGAATTACAAGATTTAGTGCAGACTTTGCTATCGCAGTTCGAAAAGTTGAGTAAGCTCAGTAAGAAAGTGCCTAATGAAATTATTCAATCCTTAGCCGGTATTCATGACCCTGTGCGTTTAATAGATACAATTGCCGCGCATTTAGAGTTGAAAATTGCAGATAAGCAGGAAGTGCTTGAAGAGTTTAATGTTGCCCAAAGAGCGGAGATGTTGCTTGCGGTGATAGAAGGAGAGCTTGATTTAATTCAGGTAGAAAAAAGAATTCGCGGGCGTGTTAAAAAGCAAATGGAAAAAAGTCAGCGAGAGTACTACTTAAATGAACAAATGAAAGCTATTCAAAAAGAAATGGGTGCCATTAATGAAAATGGTAATGAGTTTGAAGAGCTAGAAAATAAAATCAAGACAGTTGGCTTGAGCGAAGAAGCAAAGAAAAAAGTAGAGGGTGAGCTTAAGAAGCTAAAAATGATGTCTCCAATGTCATCAGAGGCGTCCGTTGTCAGAGGCTATATTGATTGGGTTGTCAGTCTCCCGTGGAAGAAAAAGAGTAAGGTTAGGCATGATATTGTAAAAGCTAGAGAGATTCTTGATAGTGATCATTATGGTTTGGATGAAATTAAAGACCGTATTGTTGAGTATTTAGCTGTTCAAAGTCGTGTTAAGAAAATTAAAGGCCCTGTTTTGTGTTTGGTAGGGCCTCCAGGGGTTGGTAAAACTTCTTTGGGGCAGTCAATTGCTAAAGCGACAAATAGACAATACACGCGTGTTGCGCTTGGTGGGATGCGTGACGAAGCGGAGATTAGGGGTCATAGAAGAACGTACATAGGTTCAATGCCAGGTAAGTTGCTTCAAAAATTGGCGAAAGTTAAGGTGAAAAACCCATTATTCTTGCTTGATGAGATTGATAAGCTAGGCATGGATCATCGTGGTGACCCAGCATCTGCATTGCTGGAGGTGTTGGATCCAGCTCAGAATCATACTTTTAATGATCATTATTTAGAAGTGGATTATGACTTGTCTGATGTGATGTTTGTTTGTACATCCAATTCTATGAATATTCCTCCTGCGTTGTTAGATCGAATGGAAATTATTCGTATTCCGGGCTACACGGAAGATGAGAAGCTGAATATTGCAACGAGATATTTGTTACCGAAACAAATTGAAGATAATGGCTTGAAAGTAAAAGAGCTCGGCGTCTCAGAGCAAGCTATAAGGGATATCGTTCGGTACTATACTCGGGAGGCTGGTGTCAGAGGCCTGGAGCGTGAAATAGCTAAAATTTGTCGTAAAGTCGTTAAGCAAGTTTTAGAGTCTAAGTCTGTTGAGAAAATAGAAGTAACAGAGAAGAATCTTGAAGAATATTTAGGTGTTCGTAAATTTAGCTACGGAGTGGCGGATGAGCAGAACCGTGTGGGACAGGTGACAGGCTTGGCATGGACTCAGGTCGGTGGTGAGCTGTTGACGATTGAGTGTGTTGCTGTAAAAGGCAAAGGTAAGGTGGTTAGAACGGGTTCATTAGGCGATGTAATGCTTGAGTCTATTCAAGCAGCGATGACGGTGGTGAGAAGTCGTGCAAGTGGCTACTATATCGATGATGAATTTCATGAAAAACATGATATTCATGTTCATGTGCCGGAAGGAGCTACCCCTAAAGACGGGCCTAGTGCAGGGATAGCAATGTGTACTGCAATGGTTTCTTCATTTACGGGAATTCCTGTGCGTTCTGATGTTGCTATGACAGGAGAAATTACACTTAGAGGGCAGGTTCTGGCAATTGGTGGCTTAAAAGAGAAGTTATTGGCGGCGCACAGGGGGGGTATCAAGAAAGTTATTATACCAAGTGAAAATGAAAAAGATTTAAAAGAGATACCGGAGAATATAAAAGCAGATCTTGAAATTGTTCCGGTCAAATGGATAGATGAGGTGCTTGATAATGCTTTGGCGTATTCCCCTGATAGTGACCAGCATAAAGAAAAGTTGGCAGAGAATGCCAAAAAAAACAGCACAGAGTCTGTTGATGACTCGCTAGAGCGAATAAATACGCATTAGTCGATCAGGTTGCTTGACAGGGCTTTCGTAGAGTTGGTATAAAACAGTCTGACGTCAGGTAGCAGTATTTTAGCGGGCTCCGAGCGATCATATTATTTTTTATTTGCGAGTAAAGAACACCTATAATAAATTAATCCATGCAGATGGAAGATATGATTTTTAGTGATGTTTTTTCTAAATAAATTTTGTTAAATGAAAATCTCGCCAGTGTAGAAATAGTGGTAATGTGTCAGTGTATTTAAGCAGTGCGCACATGATTATAAATTATGCGTTTTAATGGTTTTAAAATTGTTAAGCGTGATACTTAGAAAACTATAAGGGGTTTAGTGTGAATAAGTCTGAACTAATTGAAGCAATTGCAGGGTCTGCAGATATCTCAAAAGCAGCAGCGGGTCGAGCTATCGATGCAGTTGTTGAATCAGTAACAAATGCGTTAAAAAATGGCGATCAAGTAACGTTGATTGGCTTTGGTACTTTCTCTGTGAAAGATAGAGCAGCTAGAACGGGTCGTAATCCTCAGACTGGCGCAGAAATTCAAATTGCAGCAGCTAAAATTCCAAGCTTTAAAGCAGGTAAAGGCTTAAAGGATGCAGTTAACGGTTAATGGCTGATTCTTGCATTTTTTGTGTCTCAGTGATGTGCGCAAATACAATGTAGGCATTCAAAAGGCGCGTTCATGTTGAATGCGCCTTTTTGTATGTTATATGATCAAGGGTTTTAAGTTGTAAGTACTTAATTATAAAAAAGAATTATTTAGCTTTTGTGATGGCAAATTTTAAATTCTGCAAAAGAAAATAAATACCTCCAAGATATTAGGAAATTAAAAGGCATGCTTCAGGATATTCGTAAAAACTCACAAGGCACCGCAGCAAAAATCATTGTGGGTTTAATTGTGGTTGTTTTCGCACTATTTGGTGTTGAGTCAATTGTTGGAGGCATAGGTGGTGAGCCTGAGGTTGCAACAGTTAATGGTGAGGAAATTTCAAGGTCCAATTTTTTACGGGCAGTTGAGGGAAAGCGTCGTCAAATATTAGCGCAAATGGGTGATAAAGCTGATCCGGATTTGATTGACGAGTCTTTATTAAGAACTTCTGTTCTTGAAGGTATGATAAATGAAGAGATTTTAACTCAAGATTCTGATGAAAAAGGCTTGTTTGTCTCCGAAATGGCGGTTGATAACTATATTAGAGGTATTGAGCAGTTTCAGGTTGATGGCGAATTTAGTAATGAAAAGATGCAGTCGCTACTAAGAAACGCTGGTTTGACATTACAGGCCTATCGAGAATCATTGAAGTCTCAATTTGTTCTTGGTCAATCTAGATCAGGTTTGATTGCTTCAGCATTTGTTCTGGAAAATGAAAGAGATGAAATCATTGCTCTGGATCGTCAAACTAGAAGCTTTGGTGTAGCTACGGTTTTTAAAAGTGATTATAAAGACTCAATCGTTGTAACTGACGAGGAGGTTGCAGCATTTTATGAGCAGAATAAAGATAGCTATAAAAAGCCAGAAAATGTCGAAGTTTCTTATGTGGTGTTAAATAGAACGAATCTTGAAAATGACATCGCGATTGATGAAGCTGAAATAAAGAAGCTATACGAAAGTGAGAAACAAGATTACCAAGGAGAGGAGCAAAGAGCTGCTTCCCATATTCTGATTAAAATAGATGAAGAGACAACTGATATAGTTGCGCTTGAAAAAGTAAAAGAGGTTCAGGATAAATTAGCAGCTGGTGAATCTTTTTCTTCATTAGCTACTGAGTATTCAGATGATGAGGGTTCTGCCCAAAATGGTGGCAGTTTAGGATTATCAGCTAAGGGTGTTTATGTTTCAGATTTTGAAAATTCATTATTTTCATTATCTCTTGGGGAAGTCTCTCAGCCAGTTAAAACTGAGTTTGGTTATCATTTAATTCATTTGGATCAGATAGAGAAAAATGACGTACCATCTTTTGATGAAATGAGAGGGATGTTAGAGTCTCGTTTGTTAAAGCAAAAGCTTGATGCGCTTTATGCTCAAATGACAGAAAGATTATCAGATATTACATACTCTTCGCCTGATCTTGCTGAAGCCTCTGAGGTGTTGGATTTAGAAATTAAATCCTTGGTTGGTGTATCTTCTGAAAGTACTAATCCTGTTTTTTCACACAGGAAAATCCAAAAATCACTTTTTTCAAATGAACTTGTTGTTGAGGGGCATAACAGTGAGTTAATTGAGGTTGAGGATGGTGTGGCTGTTGTATTTCGTGTAGATAAATACCATAAAGAAAGTATTCAGTCTTTGAAAGAAGTGAAAGAAATTATACGTAATAATTTGAAAATGGATAGATCTGCTGAGTTTGCAAAAAGTGTGGGTATCTCTTTTATAGATAGAGTTAAGTCTGGAGAGTCTGCTCAAGACGTTTCAGATAATATGGGGCTTAATTGGAAAGTCCATAGCGATATTAGACGCGATAATATAATGATAAATCGTGAAATAGTGACCAAGGTATTTACTATTGATAAAAACAAGGTTGATCAAGATCCTTGGTTTAGCTTTGAAATGTCTGATGGGGATTATGCTGTTGTAAAACTTAACAAGGTTGTAGAAGGGGATTCTGAAAGTGTTACTATTTTAGAAAAATCATCTATTTCAAATATGCTAGGAGATACATTTGGAGCAAGTGATTATCAGGCTTACCAAAAGGCAGCTATCGATTCTGCAGAGATAGAGCGGCGGAATAAAGATAAATAAAAAAAGAGGCTTTGGCCTCTTTTTTTATTTTAATTTTGATTCTTTGGATTAAAAAAATACTTATAAGAATCAAAATTGAAATGTAATTCGATATGTGAGTGTGTAGGTGCTCAGGCAATATTTTGAGTACTGGTTATCTTTACCTAAAGACTATTTAATGTATCTTTACGTAACTGAAATTCTGTTAAAAACAGCCTGGTTTTCAGATCAATAAAGCAAATTTAAAGTGCATGGGTTAAGCCTTTCACGATTAACTGAAAATAATGGATATTTAAGGCAAGCGTATTATATGGTTCTTGTTACAGCAGCATCTTTATTGCTCGTTAATCTTTTGCATCAGTTTAAAGAAATTGAACCGCAAGCGCCGGGTACAATTCATTATAATGTTGCTTTAAATAATGGTGAATCCTACATAACAGAAAGAGCAATTGTAAAACCTTTCTCAGACATTAAGTACCGCAATATTGTTCGCCAAGCTTATGACTATAGTTGCGGTTCTGCCGCTCTAACTACTATCTTGCAACACTATCTAGGCAGAAACTTTCAAGAGCGACAAGTTATGGAAGGTTTGCTGCATTACGGTGAAAGTGATCGTATTGTCGATCGACGTGGTTTTTCTATGCTCGATATGAAGCGACTTGTGACTGCATTAGGTTTTCCGGCAGGTGGTTTTAAAGCAGAGCTGAAAGATTTAATGGAACTTGATCATCCAGCGATTGTGCCAATTCATTATGCTGGATTTAAACATTTTGTTGTTGTGAAAACTATCAAAGACGACCGTGTCTATATAGCAGATCCATCCCAAGGAAACATGACGTTTACTGTTGAACGTTTTAAAGAAGCTTGGGATCAAAACGTACTTTTTGTTGTGTTTCCGGGTAATAGTAAGCCAATTGACGGTTTAGAATTGAGGGAAGAAGACCTCCGATTTATTGATGATCAGACATTGTCTTTGCAAGCCTTTCAGCATATTCCTGATTATCAGAATATGCTTCAGTATCGACTACAAAATGAATTAGAAAGGCAAAAAAATAGTACGCCTGCAGATACAAGATCTGGAGTAGGAAATGCAACTAAGTTTTTACATTACCGCCGAAACTGATTTTTATAATCGAGATAAACGTTAGTGAGAATAGATAATGGTGTGCGAATTGCAGGCTAATGAAATAGTTTTTGGACAGAAGGAAAAAATAATGAAATCTTGGATCTTCAGGGTAGTCTTGTTGACAGCTGCGGCGCTTTTCATTTCGAGTGTTCAGGCAGAAACAAATGTTGATAAAGCTAGAGATGCATTGGCCAAAAAAAATGATGACGCGGATTCAACTCGGCAGTTAGAAGAAGTTTTTCAAGCGGCAGAAAAGAATTATTCATTGTTAAAGTCTGGTGGTAAATCATTAGGCTACTCATTAGACTATTCATATATTTCTGATTCTCGTATTGATATTGATATCCGGAATAATGTAGTACGAAATTTAGATATAAATCCTTCTGCCAGTCATTCTTTTACAAACTCATTCAGCTTTGATTATGGTATCTTAAATAACTTAACGTTAAATGCCCGCCTTCCTTTGTCAACTCGATATGATACGCAGCAATCTCTTTCTGTGACTGATTGGGGGGATGTGAGTTTTGGTTTGCGCTGGCAGCCATTTCCCTATGTGCCTGGAAGAGCAACGATAACTGTTAATAGTACGCTGAGTACAAAGACAGGTGTTAGTCCTTATGAAATTGATAATCGTCTTCGCTTATCTACTGGAAGTGGTACGTATTCTGTATCGACTGGCTTAAGTGTTTCTAAGGTTTTAGATCCCATCGTATTATTTGGTTCTCTTAGCTCAAACTATTCTTTTGAGCAAAATGGACTGAATCAATTACGCGGCGGGCGTATTTTGAAAACAGTGCAGCAGGGTCAAAGTTTCTCCTTTTCGAGTGGTTTTTCATATTCTCTTTCATATGACACGTCTTTAAGTATTTCTACACAGCTTAGTTATAGTACCGATACAACGTTATTCTTTAGTGATGGCAGTTCGGCTTCTTCACCAGACTCCGTTAATGGTTCGATGAGTTTCTCTCTTGGTATACGTGTTGATCCAAAGACAATTATGAATGTCAGTTTTGGTTTTGGTCTAACGGAGGATGCTTCTGATCTAAATATGGGTGTTTCATATCCTATTGATATTGGTGCCTTTACTTGGTAGTCATAGATTAATTCTTAAAGGATATGAGTTGTGAAATTGCTTCCTGGGAAGATTAAAAAACTGACCGTATTGTTGATGATGGGGACTCTAGTATTTCCTCCTCAACTATTTGCTCAATTAGCTAATGGGATTTCTGTTGATGTGAGGGCGATGGCGCTTGGTAATGCTATGGTGGCTGATATCAATCCTGGTATCTCAGCTGTTTACCATAATCCAGCCAGTTTAACGCGCTTAAAGGAGCGGCACTTTGAGGTTGATAACTTTGTTATTGGTGCCGACTTGGATGCTGACTATTATGCGCCTGAGGACTATACACTTTTCGGTTTAGACGGTACTGGCTTCAATTCTTATGATACAACGGTTCCGCGTGACCCTGTTGTGGGGGGGAATGGCTTTGGTACCAGTCATACAAATAAGTTGTCACTGTACTTGCCAGGTTTTGGTTTACAGCAGTGGGTCTGGAATGGGCCTACTTTACTTCCGCCGCAGATAGGCTTCTCTGTTAATCCTCCAGGCTCTAAATTTACTTTTGCACATAAAAACTACATGTCTTTTGCGGGTAACTTTTTTAAAGATGCAGAAGATCCAGGTATTTTTCTAGCAAAAGAAGCAGCAGTTCAACGTTATACATACTTCTCACCTGCTGTGGGTTATGAAATCAATGATGAGTGGTCAATTGGGGCGGGTGTTCAGTTAAGTCATCAAGGGTTTTATATTGCTCAGCACAACAGGGCGCCCAATCTGTTGATAGCTGTTGTTGAAATTCTTCAGGATGCATTTGCTTGCGAATTTGATAAGCCTATTGGTAAGCGTCGTGACCCTCTTCAACCTTTCTTATCTATGTGTCAGGGTAATATTGGGCCTTGGGATGATGTGGGTCGAATTGATATTGATATGCAAGAGACTCTATCTCCAACCTATAACTTGGGTGTTTTGTGGGAGCCTAATGACTGGTTTTCATGGGGAGCATCATATACTAGCGAAGCAGAAATGGAGCTTAAAGGTAAATTCCTTATGGACTATACCGATGAGTGGACTGCTTTTTGGAATGGTTTTAACGCTTCTATCATTGGAGCGATTACAGCTGCGATATTGGGTCTTCCAAGGGGGGTGCCTAGTGAGTCTGGTCATATTTCAATGGATCTTACCATGCCGCAAATGTTCAAGACGGGCTTTCGCGTTCGATTAACGCCAGATTACACTCTAAGTGTTGACTCAACTTGGACTGACTGGAGCCAGTGGGATGAGTTTAATTTCACTTTTGATCGAAAATTAGAAATGCTCTCTACAGCTCGTTTGCTTTCTGGTCTTGTTACAGATACATCTTTGACACTTCCTGTCGGTTTAAAGGATACCTGGCATTATGGTATTGGTTTAACACATCATGTGAATTCCCGTTTAGATGTTCGTTTTGGTCTGGAGTTAAGAACATCTCCTGTAGGAAAGGATGTGTTCGGTCCGATTCCTTTGGGTGATATGAAGATGTGGGGAACGGGCTTTGGTTATAAGTGGGATAAACGGACAGATGTGAGTGCGAGTATGTTCTATATGCAGTCTACTGACTATATACCTTCAAATACTTCGTGTAACTTAAACTGTACAAATCTGACAAACGTTATTTATAACCCTTATGCAGGGTTAGATGTGAAATTCACAAGCCGCATTTTTGGTTTTGGTGTTTCCTTTAATCGTAAGTTCTAGGCATATACCTATGTCAACATTAAGTAATACCTTTTTAATTGCTTGCTTACTCTTGGCTGCTCAGCTTGTTTTAATTCAGCCGACTTATGCGGAGCGCTATTCAGTAGAAAGAGATAGTTTTGGTAACTTATCAGCTAAAAAAGTTGAAATAATATCAGCTGGAACAAATGCTGATAAGCAAGAGCAAGAGCAAGAGCAAGAGCAAGAGCAAGAGCAAGAGCAAGAGCAAGAGCA
>JBFJZQ010000086.1:0-11269 GCA_041622015.1 Oleiphilaceae bacterium | reverse complement strand
TAGCTGCGATAGCTTGCAAAAATGTTTTCTGATCCCATTAATAAACTATTAATAACTTTGAGCCTTCAGCTTAATCGCTGTAGACTGTCGTTTTTAAAAATTTGAGATAACAGTAAGTTAAGGAAAAGTTTGGTCGTTAAATATTCCATGCTAGTTCAATTAATTCTTTAAATACTACTGCCTTTTTCTCTTCAACATCTGATAAATAAATAGAAGATCATTATGTTTTCATCATCTTTGACCAAACTCTTTGGAAGTAAAAATAAACGCGAATTAAAGCGTATGCGAAAAGTTGTTACTAAAATTAACGCTTTTGAAGAAACCCTTTCATCACTATCTGATGACTTACTGCAAGCTAAAACCAAAGAGTTTAAGGCTCAGCTTTCCGAAGGTGCAAGTCTGGATCAACTACTGCCCGAGGCCTTTGCTGTTGCGAGAGAAGCGAGTAAACGTGTTTTATCTATGCGTCATTTTGATGTTCAGATGATCGGTGGTATGGCGCTTCATGAAGGTCGAATTGCTGAAATGAGAACCGGTGAGGGTAAAACCTTAGTAGCAACACTTGCTGTTTACTTAAATGCTCTTGAGGGCAAAGGTGTTCATGTTGTTACCGTGAATGATTACTTGGCAAAACGTGATGCAAAATGGATGGAGCCGCTTTATAACTTTTTAGGTCTGAGTGTTGGGGTTGTTTATAGTGGCCAAGCTCCTGAAGAAAAGAAACAAGCCTATTTGTCTGATATTACTTACGGTACAAATAACGAATTTGGTTTCGATTATCTGCGTGACAATATGGCCTTCAATATTGAAGGAAAAAATCAAAGAGGGCTTAATTTTGCCATTGTCGATGAGGTTGATTCTATCCTTATAGATGAGGCTAGGACTCCTTTAGTGATTTCAGGTGCCGTGCAAGATAGTTCACAAACCTATAAGCAAATGAATGCGCTTATTAAAAAGTTAACTAAAGCAGAGCTTGGCGAAGATGGTAAGCCGATAGGTGAAGGGGACTTTACTATCGATGAAAAAACCAAAGGTGTTGATTTAACGGAAGACGGCCATACTAGATTTGAGGAGGTGTTGGTTTCAGAAGGAGTTTTAAAAGAAGGTGATAGTCTTTATGCGCCATCAAACCTTAGTCTTGTGCATCATTTGCATGCAGCCCTAAGAGCGCATTATTTATATGCACGAGATGTAGATTATATCGTGCAGAATAAACAGATTGTGATTATTGACGAGCATACAGGGCGCACCATGGCAGGGCGACGCTGGGGTGAAGGGCTGCATCAAGCGATTGAAGCAAAAGAAGGTGTCGCCATACAAGCAGAAAGTCAGACGCTGGCATCAACAACATTTCAGAACTACTTCAGAATCTATAATAAGTTAGCAGGTATGACGGGTACAGCTGATACAGAAGCATTTGAATTTCAGCAAATTTATGGCTTGGACGTTGTTGTTATACCAACAAACAAAACTGTTCAGCGTATAGATTACAATGACTTGATATTCCTAACACAAGAAGAAAAATATCAGGCGGTTATAGATGAAATTAAAGTCATCGTGACAGAAAAACGTCCAGTTTTAGTGGGCACCGCGTCGATTGAGACTTCAGAGCTGTTGTCAGCTTTAATGAAGAAAAGCAATATCAAGCACAGTGTGTTGAATGCTAAACATCATGCCCAAGAAGCAGAAATTATTGCACAAGCAGGTTTGCCAGGAACCGTGACTATTGCAACGAATATGGCAGGTCGAGGTACAGATATTGTCCTAGGTGGTAATTGGGAAGTTGAAGTAAAAGCATTAAAAGATCCAACGCCACAACAGATTGAGAAAATAAAAGCAGACTGGAAAATACGCAATGAGGCTGTACTAAATGCGGGCGGTTTGCATATTTTGGGTACCGAACGTCATGAGTCTCGTCGAATTGATAACCAGTTACGCGGTCGTTCAGGTCGACAGGGTGATCCAGGTAGTACCCGTTTCTATTTGTCTTTAGAAGACAATTTGATGCGCCTTTTTGCCTCAGACCGTGTCCGCAATATTATGCAGGCGCTTGGCATGAATAAAGGTGAAGCGATTGAACACAAGATGGTAAGTAATGCCATCGAAAAGGCTCAACGAAAAGTGGAAGGACGTAACTTTGATATTCGTAAGTCTCTTTTAGAATATGATGATGTTGCTAATGATCAACGTTC
Source organism: Oleiphilaceae bacterium (assembly GCA_041622015.1). GTDB lineage: Bacteria > Pseudomonadota > Gammaproteobacteria > Pseudomonadales > Oleiphilaceae > PZPK01. The sequence continues at coordinate 9,077 of JBFJZQ010000086.1, read as the reverse complement.
TGTTATTTATGATCAGCGTAATACCGTCATGGAGTCAGATGATATTTCTGACATTATTGCAGCGATTAGAGATGAAGTGGTTGATGGTTCTATCAGTCGATTTATTCCCCCACAAAGCATTGAAGAACAATGGGATATTCCTGGTCTAGAGAAGCATTTAGAAGCTGAATTTGCCGTGCAGCTTCCTATACAGTCTTGGTTGGATGAAGATGATAAGTTGCATGAAGAAACGCTAAGGAAGAAAATTCTAGAGTCGGTTGTCGCTGTCTATGCTGAGAAAGAGGCTGCGGCTGGTGGGCAATCAATGCGCGCGTTTGAAAAACAGGTGTTTCTGCATATTTTAGATACCCTTTGGAAGGAGCATTTAGCGGCAATGGATCACTTAAGACAAGGGATTCATTTGCGTAGTTATGCTCAGAAAAACCCCAAACAAGAATATAAACGTGAAGCTTTTGCCTTATTTGAAGGCTTGCTAGGTAACCTAAAGCACGATGTTGTTCGAGTGACCAGCCATGTCAAGATACAGACGCCAGAAGAGCTCGCTAGTATTGAACATCAACGTAAAGAAGAGTTAGAGCGACAGCTTGGTTCTGCAAAAACGATTCATGAAGATGCCAATGCGCAAAGCGATCAAGGTTCCAGTGACGAACCACGTCAAGCACCCGTGACGCGAGAAGGTAGAAAGGTCGGTCGAAATGAACCGTGCCCATGTGGTTCGGGTAAAAAATATAAACAATGTCATGGCGTAGTAAGTTAAGAGGTAAATATGGCTGTAGGACCTGATATTTTACCCGAATTCCCAGCTGTATCGGGTATCAGAATAGGCGTTGTTGAAGCTGGAATAAAAAAAGCTAATCGTAAAGATTTAGTATTGATAGAGCTTGCAAAGGGAAGTGTCTGTTCAGGTGTGTTTACCCAAAATGCTTTTTGCGCTGCGCCCGTTAGTGTTTCAAAAAAACATTTGTTTCAGTCTGATTTTGCTAAGAAAAACCCAGGGTATTTGCTTATTAATACAGGGAATGCCAATGCAGGAACAGGCCCGGTTGGTATGCAGGATGCATTAACTACCTGCAAATTATTAGCTGATGAAGCCGGTGTTGGTGCTGATCAGGTATTGCCTTTTTCAACAGGCGTTATAGGTGAAAAACTGCCCGTAGAAAAGATAACGCATGCGATACCTGCCTTGTATTCTGCACTGTCTGACAGTACTTGGACAAATGCTGCGAAAGGAATCATGACGACGGACACCAGGCCAAAAGGTTCGACGCGGCAAGTTAGCTATTCTGGGCAAACGATAACCATTAACGGCATCAGTAAAGGTGCAGGCATGATTAGGCCAAACATGGCAACCATGCTCTGCTTCATAGGAACAGATGCCAAATTATCCAACGAGCTGGCGCATGAGTTAGTGCGTGAGCTGGCAGATAAATCCTTCAATAGAGTTACCATCGATGGTGATACTTCAACCAATGACGCCTGTATGTTATTCGCAAGTGGTCAGAGCGAAGCGCCAGAAATTAAGATAGATCATCCAGACTACCTGCAATTCAAATCTGCTTTGACTGAAGTGTTTGTGGAGTTAGCACAGGCAATCGTTCGTGATGGTGAAGGTGCAACAAAGTTTGTCACAGTAGAAGTCAGAGATGCTTTATCGACTGAAGAGGCTTTAGAGGTCGCCTATACCATAGCGCACTCGCCTTTGATAAAGACAGCTCTGTTCGCCAGTGATCCTAACTGGGGCAGAATACTGGCGGCTTTGGGGCGATCTAAAATCGAAAACCTAGATCTCGATAAGGTAAATATTTTCTTAGGTGATGTGTGTATCGTAGAAGCGGGTGGTAAGTGTGATAGTTACTCTGAAGATAAAGGTCAGGCTGTGATGAATCAGGAAGAGATTACCATCAGTGTTCGCCTGAATAGAGGCGCTGTTACAGAAACTGTTTGGACGTGTGATTTTTCGCATGACTATGTCACCATCAATGCTGAATACCGAACCTGAGCGCAGTATTGCTGCTGAAAATACTACCAAAGTAGTACATGTTTGTGTTGCTGTGATTGAACGATTCAATACACAAACTAAAGCCACAGAGGTGCTAATTGCCAAACGGCCAGATCACGTTCATCAAGGCGGCTTATGGGAATTTCCTGGAGGCAAGGTTGAGCGTGGAGAGAGCTTAGTTGAGGCTTTAGACAGAGAGTTATATGAAGAGCTTGATATCAAAATTAAGCCTTTTTTCTCTATTAACGGTGCTAGTGACTTGATAAGGCCGCTGATACAAATACAGCATGCTTATTCAGATAAAACTGTCTTGTTAGATACATGGCGAATACAGGTTTTTTCCGGTGACGCTATCGGGAAAGAAGGTCAAGACGTACGGTGGGTTGAAACTTCATCTCTCCATCAATATGCTTTTCCTGAAGCGAATCATGCTATTCTAAAGGCCTGTCTCTTGCCAAGTAGGTATTTCATTACGCCAGTTTATACTTCAATATTGGACGCTGAAATTGGTTTGAAGCGGGCTCTTAATGACAATGCAAAATTAATCTATTTCAGGCAGCCACAATTAGCAAATAAAGAGTATATATTCTGGCTGAAGCAGCTGATATCAAGGTATCCTGAATTAGAGTCAAAATTACTGCTACAGAATGTTGATGCACTAGATATGATTTCTGCTGCTGGTGTTCATTTATCTTATGCGCGTTCTGCTGAATATAACGAACGGCCAATCGGTAAAAATAAATGGTTTGCAATATCATGCCATGACGACCTTGAAATTGATCACTCAACTCGCCTTGACGCAGATTTTATTACGCTCTCTCCTGTTTTGAAAACCAAGACTCACCCAGAGCAGGCTGAAATGGGTTGGGATAAATTTAAAGGTCTTGTATCAGTCTCGAAAGTCCCTGTGTTTGGTCTCGGTGGTTTATCTGAAGAGCATGAACAGCAGCTCAGGCAGTCAGGAGCTCAAGGTCTTGCGGGCATTGGTTTTTGGCAGTTTTAATCTTGTTATCCATAATCTTGATTGATTTGAGTAAACAGAAGTAGGTAGAGAAATTTATGTCAGATGACTTAACACACCTTAATCAAAAAGGTGAAGCGCACATGGTTGATGTGGGCTCGAAAGAAGTGACATATCGATCGGCTGTTGCAGAAGGTAAGGTTTTTATGAAGCCTGAGACCTTGGATATGATACTAGAAGGTCGACATAAAAAAGGTGATGTTTTTGCGACGTGTCGAATCGCTGGGATTATGGCTGCTAAGCGTTGTTCTGATTTAATTCCTTTATGTCATGGTTTGAATTTGAGTTCGGTAACGGTTGATATACAGGCTCAGTCGTCGGCTGATAAGGCTTCGCAAGTGTTCGTGAAAATCTCCAGCACGTGTAAATTAGATGCGAAGACTGGTGTCGAAATGGAGGCCTTAACGGCAGTAAGTATAGCCTGTCTGACTCTCTACGATATGTGTAAAGCCGTTGATAAAGAAATGGTGATCGGTGATATTCGTTTGATGGAAAAGTCAGGTGGACGCAGTGGTCATTATTTATATCAGCACGCTGAATAATTAAAGAGATTAATGTCATGAGCGCAACAACAGTAGCACCCTTGATAGATAAATTTGGTCGACAAGTCAGTTATGTCCGAATTTCTGTTACCGATCGTTGTGACTTTCGCTGTGTTTATTGTATGGACGAAGAAATGACCTTTGTCCCACGTTCAGAGGTATTAACGCTCGAAGAAATTCAACTTTTATCTGAAGTGTTTGTTGAGTTAGGCGTATCTAAAATTCGTTTGACAGGTGGTGAGCCCTTAGTTCGAACGAATGTTTTATCGCTTTGTCAGTCTCTGGGAGCCTTACAGGGTCTACAAGAATTAGTCATGACCACCAATGGCTCTCAGCTGATTAAGTGTGCAAAAAGCTTAAAGGAGGCGGGTGTACGAAGGCTGAATATAAGCTTGGATACGCTAGATTCAGTAAAATTTAAAGAGTTGACCCGTACAGGTAATTTGGCTTCTGTCTTATCAGGAATTGATGCCGCAATTAAGCAAGACTTCGAGCGTATAAAATTAAATGCCGTGATTTTAAAAGGCAGAAATGATCAGCAAGTATTACCCCTAATTGATTATGCACTTTCGAAAGGGCTTGATATTAGTTTCATCGAAGAAATGCCTTTAGGTTCTATTAGTGAGCATATACGGGAAGAAACGTTTTGTTCAAATGATGAGCTTTTTGAATTAATTTCAAGACACTATTCGTTAATTCCTCTAGATATAAAAGCCAAAACCGCTGGCCCTACAGCTGCTTACCAAGTCGCAGGCTCGAATACCAGGGTGGGTTTCATTTCACCCCATTCACATAATTTTTGTGGTGATTGTAACCGTGTCAGAGTCACCGCCGAAGGCCGGTTATTGCTTTGTTTGGGTAATGAGCACTCAGTAGATCTAAGATCGGTAATGCGTACTAATCCGGGAAATAAGGAGCTAATTAGAGAGGCAATTATTGCTGCCATGGATTTAAAACCGCAGCAACACGAATTTGATCACTCAAATGACCCCCAGATCATTCGTTTTATGAATATGACTGGAGGCTAACTTTCAGTTCAGTCAACTCCTTTTCGTAATGAAACCACCTTCCCGCCGCCCCTTTATACAGGCCTCTAGGGATTCCAGTTCGCAAAAGCTAGGTAGTTCCGTAATATAATTTTCGAAGTCATCTAAAAGATCTTCATTTTGAATATCAAAAATTTGTTGAGAAGCTATGTCGTACCAATTAAATATAATCATCCACTTAGTTTAGAGCCTAAACTGTGGTTTTTTAAGAGTGAATATAGCTTCTTTAGTTTGGCTGTGTTGATGAAGCAGCCTAGCTAAGCGCAATCAATGATATGCGGTAAAATCTACTGCTCGTAAAGTGACATTGTTAATCTTTGCATGTTAATAAGAAAAAGTTCTAACACTATTTAATCTGATTATGAAAATGTATGTTGATTCGTTTGGCTTGAAAAAAATGTGATACAATGCGCGTCCTCTGTTATTCATCCACTTTGTGTGATGACTTTATTGACGTACTTGAGAGATGACTTAGTGAAAGTTCGTTTTATTGAAACATGCCGACTGCCGACTCCTTTTGCAGTATTTGATATGCATGGCTTTGAAGAAGTTGAATCCGGCCAGGAACATGTTGTTCTGACCTTGGGTAATGTTTCAGATGGTCTGCCAGTATTAGCGAGAACCCATTCAGAGTGCCTGACAGGCGATGCCTTATTTAGTATGCGTTGTGACTGTGGCTATCAATTAGAACAAGCCTTACAAAGTATTGCATCTGAAGGTCGTGGTGCTTTGCTTTACTTAAGACAAGAAGGTCGCGGTATCGGTTTGCTGAATAAAATTCGGGCTTATCAGTTACAGGATAAAGGTGCGGATACTGTTGAAGCGAATCAGCAGCTAGGTTTCGAGGCAGATTTACGCGACTATACTATTTGTTACGACATGCTTGCTCATCTAGGTATTAAGTCACTAAAGCTAATGACGAACAATCCTAGAAAAGTAAAAGCCCTGGAAGAGGGGGGGTTAAAGATTATTGAAAGGGTCTCTATACAGGTTGGCCGTAACCCACATAATGATTCATATTTGACTACCAAGGCATCTAAGTTGGGGCATTGGCTTCAAACACATCAAGATGACGATGTTCCAAAGTAGCGCTTAGTCGGTTATAGCGCTATCTCTTTTAATTTTTTACATATACTTTCTTCAATGCCTTGAGCGCTAAGTTTGCACTGCTCTAGCAAGCTGGCATGTTTTCCGTGTGGTAAAAATGTATCAGGAAGTCCAAGGTGAATAATCGGGGTTTGGATGCCCTTGTTATTCAAATATTCTGAAACACCACTTCCTGCGCCTCCAGATATTGTATTCTCTTCCAGTGTTACCAATAAATCATGGCTCTTGCTTAGCTCGTCGATAATATTGGTATCTAAAGGTTTAATAAAGCGCATATCAATGAGTGTGGCATTTAGTTCGTTTGCAGCAAACTCTGCGGCTGAAAGAAGTGCACCAAAAGATAAAATGGCTACTTGCTTGCCTTTTAGGACTTCTCTAGACTTTCCAAGTTCGAGGATCTTCATCTCATGTTGAATCTCTACCCCAGGGCCCGTTCCTCTTGGGTATCTTACACATGCAGGCCCTGGATGCTGGTAACCTGTATAGAGCATTTGTCGAAGTTCATTTTCATTCGAGGGTGCCATGATTAACATATTCGGAATACAGCGCAGGAATGATAAGTCAAAGCTTCCTGCGTGAGTCGCACCATCCTCACCAACTAATCCTGCTCTATCGATAGCAAATAAAACATCCAAATTTTGAATGGCGATATCATGAATTAACTGGTCGTAAGCTCTCTGAAGGAAGGTAGAGTAAATAGCAACAACCGGTTTTATGCCTTCACACGCTAATCCTGCGGCCAGAGTAACAGCATGCTGTTCAGCGATGGCTACATCAAAATAGCGATCAGCAAAACGTTCAGAAAATTTAACTAGATCAGAGCCTTCGCACATCGCAGGGGTAATGCCCACTAGACGTTTGTCTTGTTCTGCCATATCGCAAAGCCATTGTCCAAAGACATTGGCATACTTCGGCCTTGGTAGGCAATTCAAAGGTTTCGTTGCTGTCTCTGATTTAGCTTTCGCTTCGATTTTGTTAATGGCGTGATAACCGATAGGGTCAAGCTCAGCGGGTGCAAAGCCTTTGCCTTTTTTGGTAACAACGTGAAGAAACTGAGGGCCTTTTAGCTCCTTCATGTTTTTTAAGGTATGTAAAAGGGTGGGTAAATCATGGCCATCAATTGGGCCAATATAATTAAAACCTAATTCTTCAAATAAAGTTCCGGGAGCCATGAGCCCCTTAAAATGTTCTTCTGTTTTTCTTGCAAGCTCCATCAGTCCGGGCGTGTTACTTAAGACTTTTTTGCTGCTATCGCGAACGTTGTTGTAAGTTTTGCCTGATAATATTCGCGCAAGGTGGTTTTTCAAGCCCCCTACATTATTCGAAATAGACATGTCATTATCATTCAGGATAACAAGCATGTCGGGCGCGATATCGCCGGCATGACTCATGGCTTCAAATGCCATGCCTGCAGTGAGCGCACCGTCGCCAATGACGGCAATCGCTTTTCGATCAGTTTTTTGTAGTTTAGCTGCGAGTGCCATACCTAATGCTGCACTAATTGAAGTGCTTGAATGACCAACGCCAAAGGTATCGAATTGGCTTTCATCTCTGGCGGGGAATGCGGCCGGGCCATCTTGCTGGCGGATTTTTAACATCGCTTCTCGGCGACCCGTCAGAATTTTGTGCGGATAGGCCTGATGACCAACATCCCAGACAATTCGGTCATCGGGCGTGTTAAAAACATAATGTAAGGCGACTGTTAGCTCAATTACACCTAAGCCCGCACCAAAATGACCGCCCGATTGACCTACGCTGTAAAGTAAGTAAGCCCTTAATTCATGGCTGAGTTGGCTAAGCTGATCTTCTGAAAGTAAACGAAGCTGAAAGGGGTCATTAACCTTATCCAACAATGGTGTGGCAGGCCGTTGAGTCGGTATTTCTTGGAAGATAGGTAGAGTCGTATGCATCAGAATAAAAGCTGGACCAAAAAAAGAAAAAGATTATAACAGAAACAATTTAAAATAAGTCGCCTTGTTTAAGTTTGATAGCGCAATTGTTGGGTAATCCGTTTCTGTTTAGCAAAATTGTTTTCAGGAATAACTAAATATATCGGAGGCTTAACGGGCTCTCTCAATAATAAAATGACTGATTTGGGCGAGTGTTGAAGTGTTAAATCTATCGAGTTTATTTAGGCTGTGCAGCGCATCTTGGTGAAGCTTGTAAAGCTTGTTCTTTGCACCGTCTAAGCCAAGCAAGGCCGGGTAAGTTGGTTTGTTAAGTGCTTCATCGGCACCTTGTTTTTTGCCGAGAGTTTCTGTGTCGCTGATGACATCTAAAATGTCATCTTGCACTTGGAAGGCCAAACCGATGGCCTGAGCATATTTACTAAACTCTGTTAGTTCGGTGTCAAGAATGTCTATATTGCTGGCCAATGCACCGATAATGACGCTCGCTTCAATGAGCATGCCTGTCTTATGTCTGTGCATTTTTTCCAGGGTCGGTAGGTCTAGTTTTTTGCCAACCGAATCAAAATCCAAGGCTTGGCCGTACACCATTCCTCTGGCACCACTGGCTTTAGATAATGTTTGAATGATTTTCAGGGTTTTATCCGCTGGTAGAATACTTTTGCTGGTTATGAGCTCAAAAGCCATGGTTTGTAAGGCGTCGCCAGAAAGAATGGCGGTCGCTTCATCAAAAGCGATATGGCATGTGGCATGGCCGCGTCTCAAGTCATCATTATCCATTGCCGGGAGGTCGTCATGAATTAATGAATAAGCGTGGATAAATTCTATGGCGCAAGCAAAAGGCAAAGCTGTTTGAGGAGGTGAGCCGACACACTCTGCTGTCGCTAAGGTTAATATCGGACGAATGCGTTTTCCGCCAAGAAGGGTGCTGTATTGAATTGCGTCAGCCAAACGTACATCGGCGTGAGAAAACTCTTTGATGTAGCTTTTTAAAGTTGCATCGATTAAATCTAGATGGTCAGCAAAAAAGGCAGGTGTATGGAAGTTCATAGAGAGTTATCAAAAAGCATCAAGGTAAGGTTATTTTTCGTTAAATTCGTCTAATTCGTAGCTGTCATCTTTTGGCGTTAGTTTTGCGACCCGTTGTTCAGCTTGTTTTAGAGTGCTTTGACATTGTCGTGTTAATTGCACGCCTTGTTCAAACGCACCTAAAGATTGTTCAAGTGAAAGCTGTCCTTGCTCCATTTTGTTGACGATTTCTTCAAGTTGTTTTAGTGACTCTTCAAAGTCGACGATGGCATCAGTTGAGGACATGAAATTCTCGCAAAAAATTATCTAAAAACAGGAACTTTCTATAAATCGGGCTACACTAATGTTTAGTAAAATAACATTCAAAAAATAGAGTGTACTTTCCTAAGCTTAAATTGCCTATGAAAACCAAATATACAGTACCGT
>JBFJZQ010000085.1:0-11284 GCA_041622015.1 Oleiphilaceae bacterium | reverse complement strand
GGTAATAAAGAGTGCCTTAATTAGGTTGTTTAGCTCGAATGCGAAAACTTAGCTATAAAACAGTTATTGAATAATTGAAGTTCTTTGCCAGGCCGTTTGTGTAAATATGACTGGCGGTGATAGATTACCTGCTAGATTTCTACAAAGCGGCTTATTCTACCTTGATCTTCTATTGAATTAAATTTTTTCTGAGTTTTCGTGCTTTTTAAATTAAAAATCTTCTTTTTAGGTGAATTCTAATCATTTGGTTTCAATTTTTTGTGTCGTATGGTATAAAGCGCACGCTAAATTTCGAGCAGGCAATGGAAGTTCTTTTTCATGCTTAGCTTGGTTAACTAAATCCGCACACGTTTCGACACATTATTCTGGGTGCTGATGTATTGCTTTTAAATATATCGGTTGAGTAATGGGAGGCGTGGAGGTTTAACCCAATACATTTAAGGAATCTTAAAAATGGCATCAGTATCTATGCGTGACCTGCTTAAAGCAGGCGTTCACTTTGGCCACCAAACTCGTTACTGGAACCCGAAAATGGGTAAGTACATCTTTGGTGCTCGTAATAAAATTCATATCATCAACCTAGAAAAAACAGTTCCTGCATTTAATGAGTCTTTGGGTCTTGTTAAGCGTCTTGCTGAAGGCAAAAACAAGGTCTTGTTTGTCGGTACCAAGCGCGCTGCAAACAAAATCATTAAAGAAGAGGCGATCCGCTCAGGTATGCCTTATGTCAATCACCGTTGGTTGGGTGGTATGTTGACTAACTACAAAACGATTCGTCAAAGCATTCGTCGTTTTCGTGAGCTAGAAGCACAAAGCAAAGATGGTACTTTCGAAAAAATTACCAAGAAAGAAGCGCTAATGTTGACTCGCGAAATGGAAAAACTGGAGCGTAGTATTGGTGGTATTAAAGAAATGGGCGGTTTGCCAGATGCATTGATCGTTATCGATGTTGATCATGAGCGAATTGCAATTAAAGAAGCTAACAAGTTAGGTATTCCAGTAATCGGTATCGTTGATACAAACAGTGATCCAGATGGCGTTGATTACGTTATTCCTGGTAATGACGATGCGATTCGCGCTATTCAGATTTATGCAAAAGCATTTGCAGACGCTGTTCTTGAAGGTGGATCTAAAGGCGGCAGTGAATACGTTGAGGTTGCCGTAGCAGCTGAAGCAGCAAGCGAAGGCGAGCAGGCTGCAGAGTAATATTTGCTCATTCGAGCTATTTTAAATATCGGTGCTTTGGGTTGTGTATGCGCCCAAGGCAATTAAAAGAGGTTCGCCTCTTTTTTTTTGAAAATTTATAGAGGACTTAACATGGCTGCTATTAGTGCTTCCTTAGTAAAAGAATTACGTGACCGCACAGGTCTTGGCATGATGGAATGTAAAAAAGCTTTGGTTGAATCGGATGGTGATATCGATCAGGCAATTGAAGAAATGCGTAAAAATAGTGGTATGAAAGCCGCTAAAAAAGCGGGCAGAACCGCTGCTGATGGTGTTGTTGCAGCAAAAATTGCTGATGATGGTAAGTCAGGTATCTTGGTCGAAGTTAACTCTGAAACTGACTTCGCTGCACGAGATGCAGGTTTCCTAGCGTTTGTAGATCAAGTAGTAAATAAAATTGCTGAGTCTGGTGAAACAGATATTGCTAAGTTGATGGAAGGTGACTTAGAAAAGGCGCGTGAAGCATTAGTTCAAAAAATCGGTGAAAATATCTCTGTTCGTCGTATTGTGACTTTGACTGAAGCTGTTGTTGGTCAATATATTCATAGCACCAACAGAATTGGTGTGTTGGTTGCTTTAAGTGGTGGTGATGCAGAATTGGCAAAAGATATTGCTATGCATATTGCAGCTGTTAATCCACAGTTTGTTAAGCAGTCTGAAGTGCCTGAAGAACTGATCGAAAAAGAGAAAGAAATCTTTACAGCTCAGGCTGAGCAAAGTGGTAAGCCTGCAGAAATTATTCAAAAAATGATTGGCGGCCGTATTAGCAAGTATCTTGCTGAAATTAGTTTATTAGATCAGCCTTTTGTGAAAAATCCAGAAGTTAAAATTGGTGATTTAGCGAAAAAAGCAGGTGCTGAAGTAGTTGCTATGATTCGTTTTGAAGTGGGTGAAGGTATCGAAAAAGAAGTGGTAAGCTTTGCAGACGAAGTTGCTGCACAGTTAAAAGGCTAGTTTTAACCAGAATCCGTGACTTAAACGTGGATGTGGCGTGTAAGATATTGGTTTTTCAGTGGAATCGAAAAATCTTAGCTTCACCCATAGGTTAAACGGGTATTTTTTGAAACGCTGTGGAATCAATAGCTTGTGCGATGCGCTGCGTTTAAGTCACGGATTCAGGTTTAAGTCTTAATTGCCAGTTCGGGTCAATTTGCGGGAAATAGTTTTTTCTTGAGAAAACATTTCCTGCTACAATTTGGCGCCAATGTGCCGCAGAGCAAATCAAGAGATCAGGTTTGTATGCGGCATTATTGTATCTAGGCGTCCAACAGACTCCTAATGCTGCATATTTATAAAGAATGTATCTGTAAAGATGATATTTATAGGCAAGAACTACGTGACTAGAAGTTTATATTTAGCGTGCCTGTTAAGTATTTGTTATTAACAAAATAATGAGTAATGAGAAAGAATATGCCTGTTAATCCTCAGCCAAAATATAAACGAATTCTATTAAAGCTAAGCGGTGAAGCTCTAATGGGTGATGAAGACTTTGGTATCGATCCAAAAGTTTTAAACAGAATGGCGCTAGAAATAGGTCAGCTTGTTGGCGTTGGAGTTCAGGTCGGCTTGGTGATTGGTGGTGGTAATTTGTTCAGAGGTGCTGCACTTAATGCAGCAGGCATGGATCGTGTAACAGGCGATCATATGGGAATGTTGGCAACGGTGATGAATGCCTTGGCCATGAGAGATGCATTGGAAAGATCAAATATTTCAACGAAAGTCATGTCAGCTATTCCTATGAGTGGCGTGGTTGAACATTATGACCGTCGTCGCGCAATCCGTAATTTAAAAGACGGGGAAGTTGTTATCTTTAGCGCAGGCACGGGAAACCCATTTTTTACCACAGATTCAGCAGCCTGTTTACGTGGTATTGAAATTGATGCAGATTTAGTTTTGAAAGCGACGAAAGTTGATGGTGTTTATAATGCCGACCCCATGAAGGATCCTACAGCCGTTAAGTATGATAGCTTAAGTTATGACGAAGTATTGGATAAAAAACTAGGCGTAATGGATCTTACGGCAATTTGCTTATGCAGGGATCACAACATGCCAGTACGTGTATTTGATATGAATAAACCGGGCGTATTGATTGGTATTATGGTCGGTGAAACAGATGGAACGTTGATCACCTCAAATTAATTTTTGCGGTGCTGAATCAAGTGAATTTAGGCTTTTTAGGGTACTCAAGCTCTTTTAAGTGAGAATAATTTGAAGAGGAAAAAATATGTTAGATGAACTAAATAAAGAATCTGAACAGCGCATGAAAAAGAGTATTGATGCGCTGGGTGTAGCATTCGCAAAAATCCGTACAGGTCGTGCGCATCCTAGTATTCTTGATAATGTCATGGTGCCTTACTATGGAACACCCACTCCATTAAAACAGATTGCGAACATCAATGTTGAAGATGGTAGAACATTATCTATTTCAGTTTGGGAAAAGCCTTTAGTACCTGTTATTGAAAAGGCAATCATGGCAGCAAATTTGGGTCTTAATCCATCAAGTAATGGTGACTTAATTCGTATTCCAATGCCGGCGCTAACAGAAGAGACGCGACGCGATATGGTTAAATTAGCTAAGTCTGAAGCAGAAACTGCTCGAGTGGCTATTCGTAATATTCGACGTGATGCAAACTCTGATATCAAAGATCTTCTTAAAGAAAAAGAAATTTCTGAAGATGATGAAAAGCGTGCAACCGATGGTATTCAGAAATTAACCGATAAGTATGTCGCAGAAGTTGATGCTCATCTTCAAGATAAAGAAAAGGACTTGATGGCTGTTTAAAACCGCAAGGTTTTATTAAGTGTCAACAAGCTCTAGTAAGCGTTAAGTTCTTTATGGAGCTTAATGCTTATAGCGTTTTGTCTCTAAGTATACAAAATGGATATTAATGTGACTGCGGAAATTCCACTAACTTCGGGTAACCGACCTCGCCATGTAGCGATTATTATGGATGGTAATAATCGTTGGGCAAAGCAACGAAAGCAACTTGGTATTTCAGGCCACAAAGCAGGTGTGGAAGCTGTCAGAGAAGTCGTGACGACCTGTGCTCAGGAAGGTATTGAGGTTCTTACGCTTTTTGCTTTTAGTAGTGAAAACTGGCGACGACCTAAAGATGAAGTTAGCGCCTTGATGCGGCTTTTTTTATTTGCTTTGGAAAGAGAAGTAAAAAAAATTCATCGGAATAAGATTCGCTTAAAAATAATTGGTGATCGTCAACAGTTTAGTGACGTACTCCAAAAGCATATGCTGAAAGCTGAAGCTCTTACTGCTGAAAATACGGGTATGACTTTAGTGATCGCTGCTAATTATGGTGGTCAGTGGGATATTGTGAATGCAACTCAACAGATTGCAGAGCAAGTCGAGCAGGGCGTCATTGGTTCCAAAGATGTAAATAACGAGCTTTTTCAGTCTTTTCTTTCTTTAGGCGATCTGCCTATGCCAGATTTAATGATTCGAACAGCGGGTGAGCTGAGAATCAGTAACTTTATGCTTTGGCAGTTAGCCTATGCAGAGTTTTACTTTTCAGATCTCTACTGGCCGGATTTCGGCTCTGAGCAAATGCTTTTGGCGCTTTCCGCATTTCAACAAAGAAAGCGTCGCTTTGGTCAAACAGATGACCAGATAGAACAGCAACCCTCTTCCTCTTAAGCTGACAAAAGGTGATCTTGTGCTTAAACAACGAATAATTACAGGTTTAATTTTGGCGCCACTGGTTTTGTGTGGGGTGTTTTTGTTAGAGCCTGTGCATTTTTCTTGGTTTTTTGCGTTCATCTTGGCTATTGCCGGTTGGGAATGGGCTAACTTATCCTCCTTGACTACGCAGGTAGTTAGAGTGACTTACGCAATGTTGGTGGCAGCGGTGTTGTTTACCGTATTACCTGGCATTTCAGTTGCCTGGGTACTGACGATTTCAGTAATGTGGTGGATTATCGCCACGTTACTAGTGATGACCTATCCAGCGACAGCTAAATATTGGCGTCATCCTGGGGTAAGTGCTTTGTTGGGTTTTGTGATTATGCTTCCCATGTGGAAGGCCTTGGTATTTATTCGAGAGGCGCAATTCTTACCGATAGAATCATTTAATCCTTTATTGTTGATTTTATACATATTGTTACTGGTTTGGGCGGCAGATGTGGGTGCTTATTTTACGGGCAAAGCATGGGGTAAAAGCAAATTGGCGCCTAATGTTTCACCTGGAAAGTCCTGGGCGGGTGCATGGGGTGGTATTTCTGCGGCTATGATATTGGGGCTGATTACATCTTATATGATCGGTTTGAATTTGCTTATGAGTGTCCAGTTCTTAGTAATCACTGCAGTCACAGCCTTTATATCGATCATTGGTGATCTGACAGAAAGCATGTTTAAACGTACTCGTGGCGTAAAAGACAGTAGTGCGCTTTTACCCGGGCATGGCGGTGTGCTTGATAGAATAGATAGTTTGTTGGCGGCGATTCCTGTCTTTGTGTTTTTACTGTTGTCCATGGGGTGGGTTGCTTAAATCGTGTTTTCAAATGATGCTACAGCTATTCAGAATGTTTGTGTATTAGGTGCCACTGGGTCGATAGGCTTAAGTACCCTGGATGTGATTCAGCGTCACCCTGGGCGATACAACGTTCACTCTTTAACCGCATTCAACAAAGCTGATCAGTTGTTCGATTTATGTGTTCGATTTAATCCTGAATATGCTGCTTTGGTCGATTCCGACTCAGCAGAAAAACTTCAGTCTAAGTGTATAGAATATGGTCTTTCGACCAAGATACTCTCGGGTTCCAGTTCTCTTGAGTTTGTGTCATCGCATGCTGATGTCGATATCGTGATGGCGGCTATTGTAGGTGCGGCGGGTTTGCAAGCGAATTTGTCGGCTGCACGGGAAGGTAAAAAAATCCTCTTGGCAAATAAAGAGTCTCTGGTTATGTCAGGGGAGCTTTTTATGGAGGAAGTCGCGAAATCTTCCTCCATCTTATTGCCCATTGATAGTGAGCATAATGCTATTTTTCAATGTTTACCCAGCACGTATCGTTGCGGTGAAACATTAACCAATGATATTCGTCGTGTCATGCTGACAGCTTCGGGCGGGCCATTTCGCGGCTATACCGCTGAGCAAATCGCCAATGTGAGCGTTGCTCAGGCTTGCAATCATCCAAACTGGAATATGGGGCAAAAAATATCGATTGATTCGGCGTCATTAATGAATAAAGGTTTGGAGTTGATCGAGGCTTGCTGGTTATTTGATATTCAGCCCGAAAAAATTGATGTACATGTTCATCCAGAAAGTATTATTCATTCAATGGTTGAGTATCAAGATGGCTCGGTGATAGCACAAATGGGCAATCCTGATATGCGTACGCCGATAGCCTTTGGCTTGGCGTGGCCTGAGCGTATTGATTCCGGGGTAAGTGCCTTAGATTTATTTTCTATTGCAACATTGAACTTTGAAAAGCCCGACCTAAACGTCTTCCCTTGTTTAAATTTGGCACAAGAAGCGTTCAAGGTTGGCGGAACTGCTTGTGCAACACTGAATGCTGCAAATGAGATAGCTGTTGATGCCTTTCTAAAAGGTAATATCCCATTTCATAAAATCCCTGATATTATAGAACGGGTTTTGTCTCTCGCTCCTAATACAAGAGTAGGTTGCATTGAAGATGTTATGCAAGCAGACCATTTGGCGCGAAAAATTGCAGAAGAAGAACTATTAAAACTTGCTTCTGTTGTAGGGTCATAAATTAATGAAAATAACCGGTATTCAAACAAATACAGTATGCATACGAATAGAATCAAACACATGAGTTATACAGAGTGATGGATGTCATTCAGCCAATATTGTCATTAATTCTCACGCTTGGAATCTTGGTAACGATTCACGAGTATGGCCATTATTGGGTTGCAAAAAAATGTGGCGTTAAAGTTCTGCGTTTTTCTGTGGGTTTTGGGAAACCTTTATATAGCTGGACCAATAAGTCCGGAACCGAATTTGCCATCGCCAGTATTCCTCTTGGTGGCTATGTTAAAATGCTTGATGAGCGCGAAGGGACTGTCGCCCCAGAAGAGTTATCACAAGCGTTTAATCAAAAAAGTGTCTCCCAACGAATTGCTATTGCTTCAGCAGGGCCTGCAGCTAATTTTCTCTTTGCAATTTTTGCCTACTGGCTGATGTTTCTTTCAGGTTTTAATGTCTTAATTCCGACCATTGGTTCCGTTGAACAAGATTCTGTCGCTGATAAAGCTGGTCTACGATCAGGTTACGAAATTCAGTTCGTTGATCAAACAAAGACACTTGGCTGGCATTCAGTCAGTATGAATCTGATTAATCGGATTGGTGATACCGGCCAAATTGAAATTATCGCAAGCCCTGCACCAGGTATAGATGGGCAGTTATTTGTGTTGAATGTCCAAGATTGGATGATCGACAAAGAGCCTAGACAATTAATTAGTGACCTAGGTATTACGCCTTTCAAACCAGAAATACCCGCTGTACTTGGTCAAGTCTTGGAGGGTAAGCCTGCTGAGCTGGGTGGTTTAAAAACCGGCGATAAAATAATCAGTGCAGAGGGTAAACGAATTGATACATGGTTTGACTTGGTCGATATCATCAAAACCTCACCCGCCAAACAAATACATCTAACTGTGTTGAGAACTGTCGAGGGTTCCGAGCGCGTTTTACAATTTGATTTAACGCCTTCACTTGATCATGACGAGCAAGGCAATCCAGTGGGTAAATTAGGCATAGGTGTCGCACCTTTTAGCTATCCTGAAGGAATGATCAGAAATGTAAGTTATGGTCCTATCGATTCTGCAATGGAAGCAAGTGTTAAGGTTTGGACCGATACAAAAATGACCTTAATTGCCATTAAGAAAATGATTATGGGTTTGATTTCTTTGGATAATCTTAGTGGCCCCATCACAATAGCTCAGGTTGCCAGTGAGTCTATTAGTTCGGGTTCAGAAGCATTTTTAAGCTTTCTTGCTTTGCTTAGCGTGAGTTTGGGGGTGTTAAACCTGCTGCCCATTCCTGTTTTGGATGGGGGGCATATATTGTTTTATTCCCTAGAAGGCCTCAGAGGAAAGCCTCTTGAAGAAAAATGGCAGATGCTTGGTATAAAAATCGGAATATCTTTTGTTTTAGTGCTAATGTCTTTGGCTTTTTATAATGATGTGATGCGTCTTCAGTAAAGTCGCTTATGGAGTTTTTTTTGTTTTTTAGATTTTTTAAGCGCATATCTCTGAATGCCACCATGTTTATGAATACGAACTTAACTCGGGTATTTTTAGTATTAATACTTATCTCTGTGTCGATTTCTTCAGCGTATGCAACTGTACTTCCTGAAGAGTTTACTATTTCAGATATTCGCGTAGATGGATTGCAGAGAGTTTCAGCGGGTACCATATTCAGTGACTTTCCAGTCAGTGCCGGCGAAACCATTAATTCTGAGCGCTTAGTGTCTGCAACCAAATCACTATTCTCTACAGGCTTATTTACAGATATCCAGTTATATAGAGAAGGGCGAGATTTGGTGATCAAGGTCGAGGAAAGGCCTTCTATTACCAAAATAGAAATTAGTGGTAATAAAGATATTTCTGAAGATGACTTACGCGATGGTTTAAAAAAAGCGGGTTTGGCGGAAGGCAATGTATTCAAACGGGTGACCCTAGAACGTCTTGAATTAGAAATCTTGCGTTCCTATGTGGCTCAAGGACGATATTCAGCCTCAGTCGAAGCTGAAGTCATTGAACTACCCAGAAACAGAGTCGGGATCAAACTCAAAATTGACGAAGGTGAAGTCGCATCTATTCTTCATATCAATATAGTAGGTAATCATGATTACTCAGATGAAAAGCTAATTAATCTGATGGAATTGAGAATGCCTAGTTTCTGGTCAACCTTTACTAGTGATGATAAATATTCTAAAGAAAAGCTCAGTGGTGACCTTGAAAGAATACGCTCCTTTTATTTAGATAATGGCTATATCAAATTTGCGCTTGAATCGACTCAGGTTTCTATATCTCCTTACAAAGAAGATGTGTTTATTACCATCAATATTTCTGAAGGCCCTCAATTTACAGTTAAAGACTTTGACTTGAAAGGTGAATTGATTCTTGAAAAAGATGTCTTGGAAAAACTGGTGATGCTTAAAAAGGGTGATATTTTTTCTCGGAATAAAATCACTCTGACGTCAGATTTAATTTCACGCGCATTAGGCTCAGAGGGTTACACCTATGCCAATGTCAATGCGATTCCAGAGACTCATGATGATAATACTGCATCGGTTACCTTTTTCGTTGATCCTGGAAAGCGTAACTATGTTAGGCGTATAAACTTTAGGGGCAATACCAACACGCGTGATGAAGTGTTACGCCAGGAAATGCTGCAGATGGAAGGCGCTTCTGCGTCAACCGACTTGATTGAAGCATCCAAGTCTCGTTTGGAACGCCTCGGCTTTTTTGGCAATGTCACTGTCGATACACCCTCTGTGCCAGGTACCTCTGATCAAATTGATGTGAACTATACTGTTGAGGAGCAATCGTCAGGAAACTTGTCTGCCAGTTTGGGCTTTTCTCAAGGCAGTGGTTTTTCTTTAGGCTTGAGTGTGTCAGAAAATAACTTCTTCGGTTCAGGTAAGCGTGTGTCGTTTGGCGTGAATACCACCAGTTCTGTTAAATCAGCTAATTTCTCTTATTTGGACCCTTACTTTACCGTTCATGGGGTTAGTCGTGGATTTAGTGTTTTTGCACGTAAAACAGATTTTGATGAAGATGACTTGTCAGATTACATCATAGATGAAACGGGCGCCTCAGTGACTTTTGGCTACCCCATTAATAGTATTTCTCGCCTACAGTTTACCTTTGGTTATACCAACACCCAGTTAACCGTTGGGGATGAAGTAGCTTATGATATCGAGCGGTTCTCCGATGTCTATGGTGAAGAATTTAATACGTTTTTTGTTTCTCCGTCATGGTCTAGATCAACCTTAAATCGAGGTCAGTTTCCAACGAAAGGTTGGGGACAGAACTTATCGCTAGAGGTTTCGACTCCTTTTAGTGACCTTTCATTCTATAAGTTAAGTTACAGGTCTAATAGTTACTTCCCTTTGAGTGATGATCACAGCTATGTCTTTAGAATTCGCAATGAATGGAATTGGGGAGATGGTTATGGCGATACCAAGCAGTTACCTTTCTATGAACATTATTTTGCGGGTGGTATTGGCTCTTTACGTGGCTTCCAAAGAAATTCTTTAGGTATACATACTCAAGCTAGAGCTGGGAATCTATCAGACCCTTATGGTGGTAACTTGTTGTTTGAAAATAGTGCCGAAATTATTTTCCCGGTACCGTTTATTGAGGATCAGAGATCACTTCGTCTGTCTTATTTTGTTGACAGCGGTAATGTGTTTAATACCTTTAGTGGTTTTGACTTTGATCCAAGAGAGTTGAGGTTTTCAACCGGTGTCAGTTTGCAATGGATTACCTTTATCGGTCCACTAGGTTTTAGTTTCGGTAAAGCAATCAATGATGTCCAAAAAGACGATACCCAGTTCTTCCAGTTCTCTCTTGGGCAGCCGTTTTAATTTGTACAGCATAGTTTTTTGTTCATGGTTTTGATTAAACAGCGGCGTACTGCATTATTAAATGTTAGGCGCATCGAATAAATTCAAGAAGATAAATGAAAATAAGATCGTAGGAGGTCTAATAATGAAGAAGCTTTTAATTGTAATCAGTGCATTTGTTTTTTCTTACTCTACGCTAGCACAAGCTGAGTTAAAAATTGGTTTGGTCGATATGCGAGCAGCATTATTTTCTTCTGATGCAGCCAAGGAATTTACTGAAAGTATGGTCAGTAAATTTAAACAGCAAGATTTAGAAGTGCGCGCTGTAGGAGAAGAAGGGCAAAAATTAGAGCTGCGTTTAAAAAATGACGCTGCAATCATGAGCGATAATGAAAGAAACAAGCTGGCTTCAGATTTGGAAGCTAAAATACAAGAATATAAATACTTAAAGTCAAAGCTTGATAAAGCTCTAGCTGAAAAGCGTCAAGAGTTTTTAAGTGATTCAAAACCTAAAGTG
>JBFJZQ010000084.1:0-11304 GCA_041622015.1 Oleiphilaceae bacterium | reverse complement strand
TTGTATGAACGCACCAGACAATAAAAAAACAAATAGACTTGTTAGTAAGTTAATGATCATTGTTATTTCGATGTTCGGGTTTGGTTTTGCCTTGGTGCCTTTATATGACGTGTTCTGTGATATTACCGGTCTGAATGGCAAAACCGCAACGGAAGCTGCACAAGCGAATCAAGGTGGCATTGATGTCTCGAGAGAGATAAAAGTGCAGCTTATTAGTCATGCTGCCAAGGATATGCCTTGGGAGTTTCGACCTGAATTTGCTGAAATTACCGTTAAGCCCGGTGAAACTAAAATAGTCAAATTTTATGCAAAGAATGAAACGTCAGTGAAAATGGTAGGTCAGTCTGTGCCTTCAGTTGCGCCAGGAAGAGCAGCAAGCTATTTCAAAAAAATAGAATGCTTTTGCTTTGAGCGGCAGGCTCTTGAAGGACAAGAGGAAGTTTGGATGCCGTTGCAGTTTTATATTGATGCCGATATCCCGGCAGATGTCTCTACATTGACTCTGTCATACACTTTATATGATGTAACAACAAAAATAGAATCCTAAGCGCTAACGCTATGATTTAGAAAATCAATCAGAGGATAAGATATGTCAACAAAAGAGTACGAAAACTATTATGTGCCGGCCGATAGCCAATGGCCGATTATTGGTGCAGTGGCACTATTCTGTATTGCGTTAGGGGCTGGTGGCTATGTCTCACAGCTAGAGTCTGGTGGTAGCGGTTGGGGTTATTTATTACTGACGGGTATAGGTATTGTTATCTATATGGTCGTTGGCTGGATTGCCAATGTGATTAACGAGTCGATGAACGGCTTATATAGCGGCCAAATGGACGCTTCTTTTCGGCAGGGTATGAGCTGGTTTATTTTTTCAGAGGTCATGTTCTTCGCTGCTTTTTTTGGTGCCTTGTTATATGCCAGAACACTCTCGGTGCCTTGGTTGGCAGGTGAGGGCAGTAATGAGATGACCGGTGCCGTCTTGTGGCCTGAGTTCCAGGCAACTTGGCCGCTGATCAAAACCCCAGGTGGTCTTGAAACGCAGGGTATGGGATGGTTTGGTTTACCTTTGATTAACACCATCTTACTGTTGATTTCCTCAGTAACTTTGCATTTTGCGCATGTGGCTCTTGAGCAAAATCAACGTCAAAAAGTTAAGATATTCTTGGGTGCCACTATTTTGTTAGGTGTTTGTTTCTTGGCGTTACAGGTCGAAGAATACGTACATGCTTATCAGGAAATGAATCTACGCCTCGATAGCGGTATTTATGGTTCTACATTCTTTATGTTAACGGGCTTTCATGGCATGCACGTGACCTTAGGTACGATCATGTTAATTGTGGCATTTTGTAGAATAATGAAAGGCCACTTTACACCTGCAAATCATTTTGGCTTTCAAGCAACAAGCTGGTATTGGCACTTTGTAGATGTAGTTTGGGTTCTACTATTCTTGTTTGTTTATATTATTTAGTTGTTTGTGAGCGTCTATATATTTTATCTAGGCGCTCTTTAGCTATTTTCTAAGTACACAAGCTAGAACAAAACTAAAAAAGTCCCCCGGGGACTTTTTTAGTTTTTAATTAGAGGAGTAGAGCCTTATAAAGTTTAATATATTAAAACTATAACGTTCGTTGAGCTTGTCGAAACGTTCAAGAAACGGCACTTTGCGGAAACTTGTGCATTTCTTCGACTAACTCAGGTGGCGTATTTAAGTTTGAGTTAATGCCGGTTGGATAGAATTTTAATAAGGTGGGGTGTTTGGTGTGATGAGTCCCGTTGCTACCCCAACTAAAACAAGGACGACAATTAAGCCTGAAAACATTAGGCGTCGACCAATAAATTTAGACATAGGTGGTTTATCAGGATCATTTTTTGTCATTAAGAAAAGCGCTTTAAAAAGATTGTAGAGCATAAATATGACTAAACCGATCAGTACAATTTTCATTATCATTAGTGTTTTCCTGTGTTGATTGATGAATGAATAGTCGTTTGTTTAAAACCTTTCCACTAAAGATAAATGGCTTTGTTTTGGTGTTTAGCTTGCTGGTATTCGCCTCATTAATCAAGCTAGGTTTATGGCAATTGGATCGGGCAGCACAAAAAGATATCCGCCTTGAAAAAATACAGCTTTATCAGCAACAAGAAGCGATAGGTCTTAAGGATGTTCTGAATCTGCAAGCTCAAAGTAAGCATGAGAAAGACGTCAGTGAGGAGCTGAATGACTTGCCGGTTAGACTGAGTGGCAGGTTTTTTCAGCCCAGTTTTTTACTTGATAATCAAGTAAGCAAAGGGCGACTAGGCTATCAAGTAATTAAGCTTTTTCAGGATGAAGAAAGTAATAGCGCGGTCTTGGTGAATTTGGGCTGGATACAGGGGGGCGTTGATAGAAGCTTCATCCCTGAGATCTCCGAAATAAACGGCAAGCTTTCTTTTACGGGGAAAATTCGAGTCCTGGAGTCCGCGATAGTGCTAGAGGATGAAGTCTTGAAGGCAGATACTTGGCCTCAACGAATACAGTCCATCGATATCGATAAAATCAGCCAGTTATTAGCTCAGCCATTATTGCCATTTATCATCTATGTCGACAATGATGAGCCCTTGGGGTATCAAAAGGAATGGGTGCCTATTGTTATGCCCCCTGAAAAGCATCGTGGTTATGCATTTCAATGGTTTACGCTTGCCTTTGCTTGGTTGGTATTGATGTTTGTGGCTGCATATAAAGCTGCTAATACAAATAATGACTAACGGCTAAATAAGTCTTCTTAAAGCTAAAATTCTAAATAAATATCATCAATTAAAATTTATAGGTTAAATAAGTATGAGTAGTAAGGAATTATGGACATCACGTAAAAATCTATTGTTGTTATTTTCTATGTTTATTATCCCAGTGGTGATGGCAAAGCTAGCCTTGGATAATGACTGGTTTAACAAAGCATCAACAAATAGTGGTGAGTTATTAGAGCAAGAACTCTCACTTTCTCAACTCGATATAAATGATGCAGCCTTACAGAAGAAATGGCTGATTATTTATCGGCTGCCTATATCTTGTGATGAGAATTGTAAGCAGACCATTTATGGCATTAATCAGACCTTTATTTCATTAGGTCGGGAAATGGATCGTGTAATTCCCGTCGGTTTGCATGGTACGGATTTAAATACTGATGAGTTGGGAGCTTTAAAGGAAAAGTTTTGGAAGTTTAATTTACTAACAGAAGCTTCGAAGAACCAACTTGATTCCAGCTGGTTGTATGTTTCAGATCCTTTAGGAAATGTTATTTTAAAATACCCGGCGCCTATTTCTGATCAAGAAGTGCTAGCCGTAGGTAAGGCTATGTTGTCGGATTTGCGAAAGTTATTAAAGTATTCCAGAGTTGGTTAGCTTGTCTGTTGGTTAGTTGGCTAGACTGTCTATAAAGCAAAATGTAAAACAACGTTCACTATTAGGATCAGAGTCAGCACAAATAAAATAACAAAAAGTAGGCCTGTAATAATAAAATTGCGGGCTTTGCCGTGAGCAAAGTCGCGCATTAAATTCTCTTTGGTTTGTATACCTAGCATCGCCCATAAAACACTTTTAATTGTTTGGATTAAACTGAGTGATTTTGGTTTTTGTGGGTGTGTTTCTTTAGTCTGTTGAGTGTTGTCTCCAGTACTCATTTTTAGTATTCCTAATTTAGCTATATCCGCTCGATGAGCTTTCCCGCCCTGAGTTTATCGAAGGAAGGATCTAAACGTTCAAGAAACATGAATTGTTTGGCAACTGGAACATTAACATCGACGAGCTCAGGGAGCGGTAAGCTAACTCTCTGCTGCTCTAAACAAAGCTTTGCAGCGTAATTGGCACGTAATGATCAACCAATAAAAAAGCAAACAAGGCTGTCAGATAGAAAATAGAGTATGCAAAGGTTTTCATGGCATGTTTATCGGCTTCGCATAAATACAGTTTAAATGCATGATAAATAAAACCAACACCTAGAATGAATGCTCCTACAAAATAGATTAAGCCAGATAAATGCAAGGCAAATGGCAGTAGAGACACAGAAAACAACATTAAGCTATAAAGTACAACCTGATGTTTAGTGAAAGGGATGCCATGTGTAACAGGCAGCATGGGAACGTTTACTTTCGCATAATCATCACGACGGCGTATCGCCAATGCCCAGAAATGTGGCGGCGTCCAGACAAAAATAATCAGGAACAGTAGGAAGGCTTCAAGGGTAATTTCACCCGTCATCGCTACCCAGCCAAGCAGCGGTGGTGCGGCTCCAGCAGCGCCTCCCCAGACAATATTCTGAGGTGTCGCATGCTTCAAATACATCGTGTAGATAACGGCATAGACAATAACGCAGAGGAAGGTCAGTATCACGGTGAGTAAGTTGGTTGTGGCCAATAATATGAGCATGGATATTGCGCATAAAGATAGCGCAAAGGTAATGGCCGAGTTAGAAGATAGCCCTCCCGTGGGTATTGGCCGGCTCTGAGTTCGTTCCATTTTAGAATCAATTTTTTGGTCGACCCAATGATTAATCGCCGCGCCGGAGGCAGCCGCTAATCCGATGCCGATTGAGGCAAATATAAATGTAGTAATGTTCACCATCCCCGGTGTCGACAATAACATGCCAACCATGGCAGTGAAGACGATGAGCGCCACAACCTTAGGTTTGCATAATTCTAAGTACTGTCGCCAGGATAGGCTGCTCATTACTGGGCTGAGGGTTGTTTCAGTCATGGAGATAACCTCTTGTTTTTGTTTTCGTTATTATTTTTTTAATATTATTATTTGTCACCAGTTTACGGCTTTGGTTTAAATGTTCAACCATTCTTTTTTAAGGATAAAGAAACATTATTGATATTAAGCTTGCAGTGGAATTTGTTTGCGTTTAATTAAGGTAAATAGCAAGCACGCTGCGACTTATTCTGTCTCAATCAGTACTGGATTATCGTTTCGGTCAAGTATAATGTATTGCGACAGGTCTTCTCCGTCAGATACGTCACTGACCATTTGATTCAAAAACTCCTCAGCATCTTCGCTACTCGGTGCTTCGCCATTTGTCCCCGCTAACCCTATAGAAATCATCAAATCCCATTCCGGTGAAATGTCGTCTGCTTCATCTCTGAAAGAGGCAAAAGTCGTTAATTCTTCAGGTAGTTTATCGACGCACATCAGCGGGGAAATCATCCCGCCGTCTTGATTGGCTTCCTTGCTGTCTTCGGGTTCTATCTTGGCAAATAGAAATAACAGCCGCTGAGGTTCAGATTGTTGCTTTGCTGCTATGATGAGGCTTTGAAAGTTAGTGATCATATTGCTTTCCATTTAATGCGAGTAAATTAGACAAGCGTAGCGATTCTTATCTTGAAAGGAAATAACAAATATTACGATATAAAGACCTTGAATATACTATTTAGCTAGTGTGTATTTCATGGAGCGAATAATAAATAGTTTCTTTGGAGTCTATGGTTGACTTACATCATTATAGTTTGATTGAAGGTTTGCTAAAGTACTGTGTCACTAATTAGGCTGGAATCATAGGTTCATCCTTTAACTTTGAATAAAAAAAATATATAGAACTGGAGTCCTCATGGAATCGTTTGAACAAGCAATGCACTGTGTAGAGAAGACAATTGAGATAGTTGGCAAGAATATTGTTTTGGGTTTGCCTTTGGGTTTAGGTAAACCAAATCAGCTCGTGAATGCCTTTTATGAAAAAGCGAAACAAGACTCGAGTATTAAACTACGTATTATTACTGCTTTATCACTTGAAAAACCTCGCCCTAAAAATGAGATGGAAGCTAAATTTTTGGTGCCTTTTGTCGAGAGGGTTTTCGGTGACTATGAAGAATTGACTTATGCAAAAGCCATAAGGATGAGTAACTTACCAGACAATATTACCGTTTCCGAATTCTATTTTAAAGCGGGTGCAATGAAACATATAACTAGCGCCCAACGGAATTATATTTCCAGCAATTATACCTTTGTAGCACGTGATTTAATTCTTAATGGTGTTAATGTCTTGGCTCAGATGGTGGCGAAAAAAGAAATAGATGGGCAAACAAAATTAAGCTTAAGTTGCAATACAGACGTGACTTTAGACATCATACCTTTGCTGCAAGAGCAGAAAGAATTGGGTAAGAAAATTGTGACCATTGCTCAAGTTCATAAAGATCTACCTTTTATGTATAACCGCGCTGTTGTTGATAATTCTTTCTTTGACTTTATACTCGAAAACGCTTCATATCATACTCAATTGTTCGCACCACCTAATATGTCTGTTCCCAATACAGACTATATGGCAGGTTTGTATGCAAGTTCTCTCATCAAAGATAATGGCACTTTACAGATAGGGATTGGCTCCTTAGGTGATGCTATTGTTTACGCTTGTAAATTGCGCCATGAGCAGCCTGAGTGTTATCAAGCGATCATAGAGAAACTTAATCTTGATGCGGATTTGCTTGAAACATATGGCGGTAAAGAACCCTTTGAAAAAGGCTTGTATGGTTCAAGCGAAATGTTCGTAAATGGATTTATGCACCTGATTAAAAGCGGCATTGTTAAGCGTAAAGTATATGATGATCTAGATCTACAGAGACTGTTAAATGAGGGCAAAATTTCTGAGAAAGTTTCTAGTGATACCGTCGAATGTTTATTAAATGAATCGATTGTGAGTCATCAACTCAGCCACTCAGATTTTATCTATTTGCAGCATTGGGGAATATTTTCCGATCAAGTCGAGTGGCTGAATGGGGAGCTGAAAATAGGACAAGCGGTTATTTCCGCAAATCTATCTTCAGGTGAAAGTTTCTCCCGGATTTGTGAACTTTGCTTAGGCAGTCAACTTAAACATGGTGTTTACATGCATGGCGGATTTTACTTAGGGCCTCAAGATTTTTATCAAACATTGAGAGAGTTACCAAGAGAAGAAAGTGAAAATATTTGTATGTCCAGTGTTGGTCATATTAATCAGCTAAATTTTAATGTTTCTCTTTTTTCGGCTCAACGGAAGCATGCTCGTTTCATCAATACCGGTATGATGGTGACCCTAAGTGGCGCCGTCGTTTCAGACGGTTTGGAGGATGGCACTGTGGTGAGCGGAGTAGGTGGTCAATATAATTTCGTTTCTATGGCGCATTCTCTTCCCGATGCCCGTTCTATTTTGTGTGTCAGAAGCACGCGTGGCAGTGGTAAGGAGCTAAAGTCTAATATCATGCCGCACTATGGTCACATCACTATTCCTCGACATTTACGGGACATTATTGTTACCGAGTATGGTATTGCAGATCTGAGAGGAAAAACGGATGAAGAAATTGGCATCTCGCTTGTGAAAGTAGCGGACTCTCGGTTTCAGGATGAGTTGATTGAAACATTAAAGCAAAGCGGAAAATTACGTCAAGACTATAAGTTGCCAGAGGCTCACCGCTCAAACAATCCTGAAAAGATACAGTCTATTTTTGCAGAGTGGCGTAAAAAAGGCTTGTTTCCAGCTTTCCCATTAGGTACTGACTTTACGTCAGAGGAAATTGCCCTCGGCAAGAGTTTAAAAGATATTAAGGCCCTGATGTCTAATCCTCGATCTATGGTAAAAGCAGTGATACGATCCTTTACGCATAAAGTAGATGCGGAAGATGCTAAGCCATTTTTGGATCGTTTGAGCTTATCTCACCCTGATTCGACAAAAGATAAAATTCTTCAGCATTTGCTGTTGTTAGAGCTGGAAGAAAATGGTTATTTAAAGCCAATGTGATTAAATTAGGCCTAACTTAGCGTTGAGTATATTTAGCGCTTACAATATTACGCGTAGCTATTTAAGCCTGAAAATAATGCTTTTAGTTGATAAGTATTATTTTCGTTCCCATTTTTTAAAAAGGTTGAACTCTCTGTGAATAAGAATAATAAATCTTTCTTGAAGCACGGTTTATCATTTTGTACTGCCTTTGTTTTTAGGCCTTGTCTAGTTCTTTCTTCATCATTACTGACTCTTTCCGCGCATGCTGAATTGTTCGAAGTGCCTGTGGCGTCATCAGTTAAGGAAGCGCTTGAGAAGGGTGAGGCGCATTTAAATTTTCGTTTGCGTTACGAGGATGTGTCGAAGGGGAATCAGGGGGCGCAAGCGTTAACGCTTCGGTCTAGATTTGGGTTTGAAACATTGCCCTATGAGCTATTTACTGCGTTTGTCGAATTTGACGATGTACGCGCAATTCCAGATGATGATAACTTTAATTCAGGTACGAATAATCAGTTTGACGATGTATTTGTCGAAGACCCAGAGGGGACAGAACTTAATCAAGCGTGGTTGGCGTACGATATTGCAAATACGCTATTTAAGTTTGGTCGACAGACGATAAGTTTAAATAATGAGCGGCTTTTAGGGGGGGATGCTTGGCGTCAAAATGAGCAGACATTCTCAGCGCTTAGCATTCAAAATGAAATACTTAACTATACCCGCATTGAGTTTGCTCAATTGAATGAAGTGCAAACAAATCAAGATAAAAGTGTCGGATCTGCAAGCCAAGATATTAATGCCAAACTATTTAACCTGAATTATCGTGGGTTTTGGTTAAGCGATTTATCTTTCTATGCATTATGGATAAGTGATCATCCTGATCAGCGGGAGTGGGAAACATCAACTTATGGTATTAATTTTACGGGCAAGCTGGGTGGCGACTTTTCAGTCACCTATTTATTAGACTTCGCACAACAGGAAGATGCCGGTGCGAATCCTGCAAGTTATTCTGTAGGCTATTCTCTTATCGATATATTGTTTGGCTATCAAGGTTTTCAGGTACGAACCGGTTACGAGCGCTTGGGTGCCGCTAAAAATGGTTATTTTGTGACTCCTCTGGGGAGTATGCATGAGTTCCAGGGGGCGAGTGATCAGTTTGCTAATAATGGATTAGGAAACATTCAAAGTGGTATTCAGGATAGTTATCTTGGCTTAGGTTATCAGCTGGACTTAACTCTCGGAAAGAAAACGATCCCCCTAAACGTTTCAGCAACCTATCATGATTTTGATGTAGACAGGATAGCGAGCAATATGAGTCGTTTAGGCGAAGAATGGGTGATCAAAGCGGATATGGATATGAAAAATTACCAAATGATTCTTCAGTTTTCTGAGTACCGTGCAGATCATTATGCCCAGAATGATCGTCACCTGTGGCTGAGTTTGACGATGTCTTTTTAGAATACTAAAAAGACACATTGCTAAAGCGCTTCACATTTAAGGATTTTAAAGTTTTGCGTGCCATTATCAATATCCGAGTTTGGCCATATCGCATTTGCATAAACCTTATATGCTTCATTTTGTGCCAGAACTTGTAATTCTTCAGCAATAGCTTCTGGCTTACGACTAATAAAAAAAGTAGAGGTTTTCACTTCTGCGTCGAATAGTTTGACCAATTCACAGCCATTACCTTCTTGAGCAAAAATAATATTTTCTGCGCCGCGTTGTAATTCAACAAAAGAGCAAGCTGTTAGGTAGGTAACTAATCCTGCTAAGCCGAGCATTTTAAATAATGACTTGTTTCGAAAAACAGATAGTTTGCGGGTTTTAGTTTGAGTTTCAATGTGCATAGGGGATAATGCTTCTTTTTATAATTAAGGTAAGAAAGATAAACGATGAGTTTACAGTATAAAATTATACCGGTAACGGCTTTTGAACAAAACTGTTCATTGATTTGGTGTGACCAAACAATGGAAGCCGCTGTCGTTGACCCAGGTGGCGACCTTCATAAAATACTTTCTCAAGTAAAAGAGTTGGGTTTGTCTCTTAAGAAAATTATTCTTACGCATGCTCATATTGATCATGCTGGTGGCACGGCAGACTTGGCCGAAAAACTAGAAATTCCCATTGAAGGCCCGCACGAAGGGGATCAGTTCTGGATTACCGCTCTCCCTCAACAAAGCCAAATGTTTGGTTTTCCCAGTGTGCGCTCTTTTACCCCGGACCGATGGTTGGTGCAAGATGATACAGTCACTGTCGGCAATGAAACCCTAAAGGTGTTTCATTGCCCAGGACATACACCCGGTCATGTGGTGTTTTATCATGAAGCGAGTAAGTTGATCATTGTTGGCGATGTGTTGTTTAACGGTTCTATTGGTCGAACGGACTTCCCAAAAGGTGATTACGATACCTTGTTGAACTCGATTCGAACCCATTTATGGTCCTTGCCAGAAGAGGTTCGTTTCATTCCCGGACATGGCCCGATGTCGACAATTGGCCATGAAAAAGCGACTAACCCTTTTGTGGGTGGTTATGGTTGATAGGTAAGATGATTTGCCCGATAACCGCCCAGATTACTATTTTCGTTATTTGATTTTAAGGTAGAAAAATGTCTCAAACAGTTAGAACTCGAATTGCGCCTTCACCTACGGGTGACCCTCATGTTGGTACCGCCTATATCGCTTTATTCAATTTATGTTTTGCGAAACAGCATCAAGGCAAATTCATTTTACGTATTGAAGATACTGATCAGGCAAGGAGTACCGAGGAGTCTGAAAAAGATATCTTGAACTCCTTAAAGTGGTTAGGCCTAAATTGGGATGAAGGCCCGGATGTCGGCGGTCCTTTTGGCCCTTATCGTCAGAGTGAGCGGAAAGACGATTACCGCGCTTATGCTGAACAACTGATCGCGCAAGGTGATGCGTTTTATTGTTTCCGCACTACTGAAGAGTTAGATGAAATAAGAGAGCAGCGTAAAGCAGCAGGATTGAATCCTGGTATCAATGGTGACTTGGAATTACCCGAAGCTGAAGTAAAAGAAAGATTGGCACGTGGTGACGCTTATGTCATTCGTATGAAGGTGCCGACGGAAGGTACTTGCGTCATTGAAGATTTATTAAGAGGTACAATCGAAATAGATTGGAATCAGGTGGATTGCCAGATTTTACTTAAATCCGATGGTATGCCTACCTACCATCTTGCGAATGTTGTCGATGATCATCTGATGCAAATCACCCATGTGATTAGAGGGGAAGAGTGGATCAGTTCAGCGCCTAAACATCTGCTGCTATATAAATATTTTGGCTGGGATATGCCGGTACTTTGTCACATGCCCTTACTAAGAAACCCGGATAAAAGTAAATTAAGTAAGCGTAAAAATCCTACCAGTATCAATTACTATGAACGAGCAGGTTATCTTCCCGAAGCTGTTTTGAATTATCTTGGCAGAATGGGCTGGTCTATGCCGGATGAGCGTGAGAAGTTTTCACTGGATGAAATGATTGAGCACTTTAATTTGAATCGTGTTTCGCTGGGTGGTCCGATTTTTGACGTTGAAAAACTGAGATGGCTCAATGGCTTATGGATAAGAGAG
>JBFJZQ010000083.1:0-11309 GCA_041622015.1 Oleiphilaceae bacterium | reverse complement strand
TTTTCTTTTTTCTTTAAACTATCTCTATAGCTTAATAGTTTCTGAAATTTCTGCTCTACAGCTTCTTGAACTTCATCAGGCAACCCTTTAACCCGATGCTCAAGTCGATCTAGCTTGTAATCCCATTCTTCTAAAATTTGTGTAAGCTTGGTTATCTTGTCTTTATGTGATGACATCGAATTTTACTCCTTTAATTGAATCGATGAACAGAGAGTACGCCTTGGTTTAGATAAAGTCATTGACTTAAGTCAACTATACTTTTGGCGATTGATCGTTTGAGATTTTTAATTGCAATTATCCTTAAAGACTCCCTATTATATTTTAAGCCCTAGCTTTGCGCGCCGTTAACAGTATTAGAGCTAATACCCATTTTAAGCAATAGCGAGAAAACTATGCCCGTTTTTTTTGTGCACGACGTTAATCATGGCATTGTCAAACCTCTTGACAGAAAGTTCAGGGTTCGCGAAATAAATCCGGCTCAAGAAGTGACGAAAAGTCAGGCCGTACATTCAAAACAGGAGGCAGATTTACCCAACTTCCAAACAATATATTCAAAAGAAGATCAACAAAATTCTCAGAAAAAGCAGCTTAAACAAAACTTGCAATCAGCGGAGCATTCACACAAAGCCATTCAGACCTATCAAGAGAATATTCCCCCAGCACCTAAACTCAGCCTTGGTAAAGTCAAAGATATTATGAGCCAGCCGGTCATCAAAATATTTCAGGACCAGACCTTAGAGTCTGCATGGCATTTGATGCAAGAGCATGATATTCATCATCTAATAATTTTAAATGATGCCTATCAGTATTGCGGTTTATTATCAGAAAAATTGATGCTGCCGTATCTCATGAATTATACAAAAAGACAGCAAGGTAAACATGCGCCCAATAAACTTTTGTTAACACATTTTTGCGATCAAAATTTATTATCAACCCATCCTGAAACAGAATTACATGATCTCGGGGTGGCCATGCTGGAATATGGTTTGGATGCCATTGCTGTCAGTGAAAACAGCAAGATTATTGGCATCGTTACAAAATCGGATATTCTAAAGGTTATTCTTAAACATCAGAGTTTCGAAGAGTTAGCCTAGTCATTCTCGCTTAAGCTGATACCAATATTACTTAAGCCCTCATCTTGAGCTAACAAGCGCAACTCATTGATCACTTCAATACCAGGATGGGTGGCTGCTCTTAATAAATCATTCACTTCGGCTTGAAAAGAGAATTCACGTTCAACCAAGGGGTGTTTATCGAACAATTTGATTAACGCATTTTCTTCGAGTCCCTCACCTTCTGAAAACTCTATAAATTGCGTCACGGTTGAAATGGATAACTGGCTTGCATCGAATGCACGTTTTTTGTCTTCATTGACGACACACAAAAGTGCCTGTTCGATAATTTCCAAACAATCTGCCGTTGGCAAGGCACCATAGCTTTCTGCATCCTCTGTGAGCATTCTTAATTCAACAATATTATCCAAACACTCAATAATCTGGTCTTCTTTTGGATCGATAATTAAATGTTGCCATAAATCATCAAATAGACCACTGAGATCGACCTTCTTTTCAAGATCGGAAGTGTCTATATTTTCAAAGTAAAGCATGGCATTCGGCGCTGCTCGTTCTGCAAGCGCTAACATGAATGCTCGCTCTCGCCAGCCACCTAATGACTGCAATGATTTTAAAAATTTTTGCTTATTCATCAAGATGATCTCATTAAAAGTGCTTGGTTTAAACAATCGAGTAAACTCGTTGTACAGGATGTTAAGCTCTTTCCCACTACCACAACGCCATCTTCATGGCCTTTCATCCCGAAAATAGTTGGCCGTGAAAGAGGACGGTGCTCAAGGAGCAAGTTACGCACCGCATTGGCCATTTGCGGCGTACCATAAGGGATAGACTGATCAGTATAAGGTAGCTCTAAGTCATCAATAGCCTGCCAAATATCTGGAGAATGGACATGGATGACAGCGCCTACCTTCTCAACCGTCTGATAACACACACCATGGGTCATAGACTCTGAAGAAGGCTTCGTCAGACCGAATGCTGATAGTTTGTTCAAGTGGACATTAAAGTCATTAACAACAGCGACATCTCTGTGAGATAAAGCTTCGATGTGCCCCGTTTGCGAACCACTCACTAAAAATACATTACCTTGGATACGGATCGAAATATTACCAAAGCCATCGCCACCATAACGGCGTGGATCTTGACCCATTAAACCGGCTTTTTTGAGTAAGTGTCGAGAAGAGTTGAGCTCTATTAAACCAGTCTCTAGACTATTACTGTCTAAAAGTTTCTTTACAAATGCATTATCACTCGGAGCTTGCTCTTGAAACTGTAATTGGTACTTAATGACGCCTTCTTGCTCATGTGCTTTTTCATGTTCAAGTCGAGTGGTCATCACTAGGCTAGCTCTTAGAAAATATGTTTGAATGCAAAATTAGGTCTTAGGTAAGGTAACGCCGCGCTGCCCTTGGTATTTACCACCGCGATCTTTATAACTCACATCACACTCTTCATCAGATTCGAAAAACAACATCTGAGCTACGCCTTCATTAGCATAGATTTTAGCGGGTAAGTTGGTTGTATTTGAAAATTCCAATGTAACATGACCTTCCCACTCGGGCTCAAGTGGTGTTACATTCACAATGATGCCACAGCGGGCATAAGTCGACTTACCCAGACACACAGTCAACACACTACGGGGAATTTTGAAGTACTCAACCGTTCTAGCCAAGGCAAAAGAATTGGGCGGGATGATGCACACATCGCTATCTATATTAACAAAACTCTTATCATCAAAGTTTTTGGGGTCAACCGTTACAGAATGGACATTTGTGAAAATTTTGAATTCACTGCTACACCGCACATCATAACCATAACTGGAAGTACCGTATGAGATAATCCGACCAGATTCATTTTCTCTCACCTGCCCCGCTTCAAATGGCTCAATCATTCCATGTTCTTGGGACATTCTGCGAATCCACTTATCAGACTTAATACTCATAACACTGTTTTCCAGTCAAAATTTTAAACGCGGATATAATACCTTTACCTATCTTATAAACAAGCCTCTTTAGAGAAAGAAATAGGCTGTTCTTTTATTTTTTTGACTATCACTACTCGAAAAATAGTCTAAACTTATATTTTGGTTGAATGTTAAAATACTAAACATTAAGCCGTACAGTTTATTCCCTGTATAAAAGCTGAGAGTGACTGAACTAATTCACTTTCTTACTAGTACTTATAACGCTGTACTTTTGTAAGATAACAACAAATAGATCCTGATATATTAAATTACCTAAGATCAAATGAAGCTTTTATGATCGAGGTTCATAACCACTATTCAGACATGTAGGTCTTATTTTGACTAGCACATTGCTTCATAAATTAAAGCACGGTTATCGATTCAAACGGTTAGGTAATCGCTTAACCTTTTACTTTATTACCATAGGCTTGTTATTTACCACAGCAACGGTATCCATTCTTCTTGTTAAACAGTACCAGGAAGGTTATGAATCTTTATATGCTGAAGCAAACGACACAATTAAAGCCGTTAACCAGCAACTAGCACGTAGTCTCTGGAACGTTGATCAGGAAAGTACACATATCTTATTAGAAGGCGTCTTTCGGATGCCCTCTATTCAAGGGGTACAAATAGTCGAAACCCTTGGTAATCACTACCTGTATGGTCAAATGGCCTCGCCACCCAGTCTATCGCGCCCTCTCATATTTAATGGTCAGAACATGGGGCGTATTGAAGTTACTGTCAAAGATGAATTAATTACCGAAAGCGTGCGTGAACAAGTCATGTTCATCATCGTCAATTCAACCTTAATGATCGGTTTGATCGCATTCATCTTCAGCATCATCGTCAAAAAGTCAATTACCCGACATTTAACACATATTAGTAAAGAGACATCTCGTCCAAAACAGCTAACCAGTGCATTTTATCAACCCATCACCCTTAGTCGTCCTGAGTATAACGATGAAATATCAGACTTGGTGAGTGCCTTGAATAGAGGCCGAAAACAGGTTGCAGAATTTGCAGAAGCGAAAAAGACCTACGAAAACCAGCTTGAATACCAAGCAAATTTCGACATGCTAACCAACCTTCCTAACAGGCGCCATATTGAACATTTTCTAAGCAATGAAATTGCTAGCCAGGAACATTCAAGTAAATTTTCCAAGTTGGCCATCTTTTTCATCGATCTAGATGGTTTCAAAGAGGTGAATGACAGCCTAGGCCATAGTATGGGCGATAAGATTCTGCTGGATAGCGCGATCAGATTAAAAGCACTTATTTCTGAATACGATGGTTATGTTGCTCGATTCGGTGGCGATGAATTTATTGCTAGCTTCCGTTGTCAGTCACGTGAAGATGCCGAACTTGTGGCAGAAGAAACCATTCTTGCGTTTAAAGAGAACTTTACACTCAATGATTCACAGCTCCAATTAGGCTGCAGTATAGGTGTTGTCCTGTATCCTGAGCATGGAGAGAATACTGAAGATCTGATTAGACGTGCAGATACTGCCATGTACAAAGCGAAAGAAGCAGGCCGAAATACTTTTGCCTTCTTCGATCAATCTATGATGCACAATATTGTTTTACACAATACGATAAAATCGAAACTAAAAGATGCCATTGCCAATAACCAGCTAACCTTGAATTTCCAACCGCTCATTAACCTTACCAATATGACTATTACCGGTTTTGAAGCGCTCTTACGCTGGCATGATGATGATTTAGGCAATGTGCGACCTGATTTATTTATTCCTGTTGCCGAAAAGTCTGGCTTAATTTTTGATATCGATATTTGGGTATTCGAAAATGCCATTGCCCAAGTACAGCTATGGCGTGAACAATATAAAGAAGATTTCATTGTCGCGATTAACTTCAGTCCAACAAACTTTCATCATCGCTCGCTACAAGATTGGGCTCATAATCACCCTGTATTCAAACAAACTTTAAATTGGGTTGAGTTGGAAGTAACTGAGCGTTTAATGCTGGATGATGACCCTATCGTTTTAAGAGGCATTAAAGAGCTGCTTAAGTCTGGACTGAAATTTAGCATCGATGATTTTGGAACGGGCTACTCGTCACTCGGTTATATTAAAAAGTTCAGCCATATTCTATCTAAAATAAAAATTGATAGGCTGTTTGTGAGTGAAATAATGAACAGCCCTTCTGATCAAGCGCTTGTCAAAAGTATCATTACTTTAGCAGACAGCCTTAATATTGAAGTACTTGCTGAAGGCATTGAAACCCAAGAACAAGAAACCTCGCTCACAGGCTTGGGCTGTGATTATGCTCAAGGATTCTTTTACTCAAAGCCCATTCCAATAGCGGACATCCCGGAATTTATTAAAAACTGGGAGCAAAATAAAATACTCAGTAGTTCAAGCGCTTAGGCTTCTTTCCTTATAAGTTATTGCCTCTCCACCTAATGTCACAGTGATGTCATATTACTGTAACATTAGTGTCATATAGTCTCCCTATAGTTCGTATGCATCACAGCAAAGCCAAAACAGCTGAGCGTGACTTTATGACTCTAGGAGAAACAACATGATTAAAAAAATTGTCGGCATCTTAGCCATCTCTACTCTTGGCAGCCTAGCGACTGTTCAAGCTGAAGTAGATCCGAACTTACCAAAGTATGAAAAAGCCAGTGGTGTTTCAGGTAACCTATCGAGCGTCGGTTCTGACACTTTAGCCAACCTGATGACACTTTGGGCTGAAGACTTCAAACGTAACTATCCCAATGTAAATATCCAAATTCAAGCAGCGGGCTCGTCAACTGCGCCACCCGCATTAACTGAAGGTACAGCAAACGTGGGTCCAATGAGCCGAAAAATGAAAGACAAGGAAATGGGTGCATTCGAGAAGCATTATGGCTATAAGCCGACCGCTATTCCTGTCGCAATCGATGCATTAGCGGTTTTTGTTCATAAGGATAACCCCATTAAAGGTATGACGATTGCTGAAGTCGATGCCGTGTTCTCATCTACCCGTAAATGTGGATTTAAGAAAGACGTCAATACTTGGGGCGATCTCGGCCTTGAAGGAAATCTCTCTAAACAATCAATCCAATTATATGGACGTAACTCTGTATCTGGCACTTACGGTTACTTTAAAGAAGTATCGCTGTGTAAAGGTGACTTCAAAAACAATGTAAACGAACAACCTGGCTCAGCATCTGTTGTGCAGAGCGTGTCCGAGTCCATCAACAGTATCGGCTATTCGGGTATTGGCTATCAAACGGCGTCTGTCAGAGCGCTTTCTTTATCCAAAAAAACAGGTAAAGACTTTGTGGCGCCAACACCTGCGAATGCTGTAACGGGAGCATACCCCCTGTCACGCTTCTTATATGTGTATATCAACAAAGCTCCAAACAAAGCTCTTGCACCTTTAGACGCTGAATTCGTTAAATCAATCCTCTCTCAACAAGGTCAGGAAGTGGTTGTTAAAGATGGCTATGTTCCTGTTCCCGCAGTCGTAGCTGAAAGAATACTGGCTGAACTTGGTCTGAAATAAACGATACAACTGGCATGGTACATGGCAGGTTTTAGGGATGAACAACAAGAACTTCCTCTCAATTTTTTGAGGGGAATTTTGACTATTAAAGAATTTGATTTTTGTGAGTATTTTTCCATAGCACTCTTATCTGGACGATATGAATATGAATAAAGTAGCGGTATCAGAAGCACCAAAGCTGGACTTTAACAGTCCAAAATTGGTTCGCCATCGCAAGATCCGGAAACTTAAAGATAAGCTCGCCGGCATCTCAATTGGTATGGGAGGTAGCAGTGTTATATTGGCTATTTCGCTTATTTTCTTTTATCTACTTTATGAAATAATGCCCTTGTTTAAGTCAGCTGAAATGCAGCCTGTTGCCACTTACGAAATACCGGCGGCTGAAAAAGATAAGTCTTTATATTACGCCATCGAGGAACAAGCAGAAAAAGCCGTCAGAATCACTGAAGATGGTCATGTGATTTTCTTCAATACACATGATGGAAATATCGTTTCAACACATCGTTTACCTATCCCAGATAATACCTCTATCACTAGCTTTACAGCTGCGTCGCCTTCTAGCCGGACTTTATTAGCAGGCTTGAGCAATGGCCAAGTAATAATATTTAAACACAGCTATAAAATCACCTACCCAAATAACAAGCGAGAAATAAGCCCCTTTCTTGAGTTTCCGTTTGGTGAATCCCCCTTGGATATGGATCCCTCAGCTAGTCCCATTGTTTTCACTTCATTATCATTAACGAACGATGCTATTTTGATCGTGGGTGCCAATGATAAGCATACCTTATTTTCTACGCGTTTCTTTAAAGAAGAAAACTTCATGACAGGTGAGATCAGCCTCGAAGCTGAAGAGCTAGCCATGCCAGCCTTAGATGGCAAGCCCAACTTTATCATTGCAGAACCCGGCATGCGTTGGATCTTTGTCGCGACCGGTAAAAATCAAATTAATGTTTTTGACTTAGCCGAAGATGGCGCTCATATCCATAGTACCGTGAAACTCGACAGCGCCGAACAAATTACCGGCATGCAACTCTTACTGGGTGGCAGCTCTATACTTGTATCAAGCAGCTCAGGCGAAGTGTCTCAATGGTTTATGGTGCGGAATAAACAAAATGAATACACCTTGCAAAGAATTAGAGACTTCTCAATTCACGATGGCTCAAACAATAATGCACAGATCACTAGTTTAGAAATTGAACATCGTCGAAAAGGTTTTGCCGTGACAGACTCTGAAGGAAATGTCACCTTATTCAACTCAACAGCGCACACCAATGTTCTGACACAAAAGATCATTGATAGCCCTATTACCTTCAGCGCAATGGCGCCTAGAGCGAATTACAGTCTTTTTGAAGATTCGCTGGGCAAGGTGCATTTTTGGCATATTGATAATGAACACCCTGACATTTCTTTTTCTGCTCTTTGGCAAGAAGTCTGGTATGAAGGCTATGCAGAGCCAGACTATATCTGGCAATCATCAGCAGCTAACAACGATTTTGAACCTAAATATAGCTTATCTCCGCTTGCTTTCGGCACACTTAAAGCGGCATTTTATGCCATGCTCGTGGCCACACCGTTAGCTATTTGTGGCGCTCTTTATACTGCATATTTCATGGCGCCAGCACTGAGACGAAAAGTGAAACCTTCTATTGAGCTAATGGAAGCATTACCAACCGTTATCCTAGGTTTCTTAGCAGGTTTATTCTTTGCGCCATTTATGGAAGCTCATCTACCTGGCATATTCACCTGGTTACTCATTACCCCGCTGGCTCTCGTGGCTTTTGGTTTCATATGGGTCAATTTACCCGAGCAAGTCCGTCACCTAATACCTGAAGGCTGGGACCCTCTATTACTCATCCCTGTGATTATTTTATGTACTTGGTTCAGCATGGAAATAAGCCCTGTATTGGAAGTCTCCTTTTTTGGCGGCGATATGCGCGCATGGCTAACGAATGATATGGGCATCGACTTCGATCAGCGCAATGCCCTCGTAGTCGGTGCCGCTATGGGTTTTGCTGTTATCCCAACCATCTTCTCTATTACCGAAGATGCCATTTTCAGTGTTCCCAAACATTTAAGTTACGGCTCGCTTGCACTTGGCGCAACTCAGTGGCAAACCATGACACGCGTAATTCTGCCCACAGCGAGCCCGGGTATCTTTTCGGCGGTGATGATTGGCATGGGGCGCGCGGTGGGCGAGACTATGATCGTATTAATGGCGACAGGTAACACCCCCATCATGGACATCAATATATTTGAAGGTATGAGAACACTATCAGCAAATATTGCCGTAGAAATGCCCGAGTCTGAAGTCGGTAGTACGCACTTCCGTATTCTATTTTTGGCGGCATTTGTACTCTTTATATTTACCTTTGTAGTCAATACGGTGGCTGAATATGTTCGCCAAAGCCTACGTTCTAAATACAGCGTAATTTAAGGATCTACATCATGAGAGTATCTTTCAAAAAATGGTTTAAAGATGGCGACCCATGGGTTTGGTTAAATGCGGGAGCCGTTGCGATCAGCTTACTGATGGTCTTCAGCTTGCTTTTGTTAATTGCTTCACGCGGTCTAGTGCACTTTTGGGCACATGATGTATTAGAAGCAGAACTACAAATAGCCGACTCACCCAAAAAAATTGTGATGGGTGAAATGGTCGACACGGAAAGTGTACCGGCCATCCAATTAAAAGAAGCGGGCTATCCAGTCCCAGATGATGTCGAGTTTATGGACAGACATCTTTTAAAAATGGGTAATCGTGATGTCCATGGCAGTGACTTTCGATGGGTACTCGACAGTATATTGGTCAACCGTCATTACCCCGAAGATGTGATCACGCTTGAGCGGCGAGAATGGGGTAATTTCTACGGCTATTTAGTCAGCTTAAAAGAAAATGGCCAATTGATCGATTCTGTTAATAACCCTTGGGAAAGTTTTTCTCAACGAATCGACAGAGCCTTAAGCATTCATGAAGATATTCATGAGATCGAAAAGACAGAGATTGGCCATATTAACAGTCAAATGGAACGTCTTCGCCTGAAGCAGCGTTCTTATGAATTAAACAATGAACTGAGTGAAGCACGCCTAGCCGAGCTGAATGCTCAGCGTGAAGTTCTGGATGCCGACTACGCTATATTGCAGCAACAATTGATTGATCTTT
The DNA here is from genome assembly GCA_041622015.1 of Oleiphilaceae bacterium. GTDB lineage: Bacteria > Pseudomonadota > Gammaproteobacteria > Pseudomonadales > Oleiphilaceae > PZPK01. Next base: position 1,612 of record JBFJZQ010000083.1, on the reverse strand, counting down.
ATTCAGAAATCAATCGTGATTCTGTGATTATGCGTACCGCCGATGACACACAAGTTGAAATCAAGATCGCGCAAATTGTGCGTGCGTTTCAACCTAATAAAATGCCTGTCACTGAAAAATTAGCTTTCTATCTAGAAAAGCTTGTCGAATTCATCTCTGAAGACCCACGAGAAGCGAATACCGAAGGGGGCATTTTTCCCGCGATTTTCGGAACAGTCTTAATGGTTATTGTGATGTCTATCATGGTGACCCCGCTAGGCGTCATCGCCGCGGTATATTTAAGAGAGTATGCACATCAAGGCGCATTTACTCGAATATTACGCATCGCAGTGAATAACTTGGCAGGTGTTCCCTCTATCGTATATGGCGTATTTGGCTTAGGCTTCTTTATCTACTTTGTCGGCTCGGGCATTGATCAGGCTTTTTTCCCTGAAGCACTGCCCTCACCGACGTTTGGTACAGGAGGCATGCTTTGGGCTTCCATCACTTTAGCTATCTTAACGCTACCCGTCGTGATTGTTGCCACCGAAGAAGGCCTGTCTCGTATACCACGTTCGATTCGTGAAGGTAGCTTAGCGTTAGGGGCTACCAAGGCAGAAACACTTTGGCGAGTAGTACTACCGATGGCCAGCCCGGCGATGATGACCGGCGTGATATTGGCTATTGCTCGAGCCGCAGGTGAAGTGGCGCCACTTATGTTAGTTGGCGTGGTCAAGCTGGCACCCTCACTTCCTTTGGATGGTAACTATCCTTATTTACACTTAGATCAGAAATTTATGCACTTAGGCTTTCATATCTACGATGTTGGCTTCCAGAGTCCGAACGTAGAAGCGGCAAGACCATTGGTTTACGCCACCTCTTTCTTACTCGTCGTGGTCATCGCCATGTTAAATTTAAGTGCGGTCGCGATACGGAACCGCTTAAGAGAGCGATACAAAGCCCTAGAAGTTTAATGACTAGCGAAACAAATATTTAAAAAATTTAAAATTTATTAGGCTGAATCATGGCCACACATCAGAAGAGACATAGTGATGCAAGACAACACGCACAACTCAATGAATTCAAGCCACACAGACGCTAAGCCAAAAGGCCACTCAATCGATATTAGTACCATGAGAAGACAACCCAACGCACTGAATTTAAAAGATGAAAAAATCAGTATTGAAGTAGACGATCTTCGCCTTAGTTATGGTGAAAAAGAAGCACTTCATGGCATTAATATGCAAATCCCGGAAAACCGAGTCACGGCCTTTATCGGGCCTTCTGGTTGTGGTAAATCTACTTTGCTACGCTGCTTTAACCGCATGAACGATCTGGTTGATGGCTGCTCCATTACCGGAAAAATTCTTCACGATGGCCACGATATTTATCAGCGTCATGTTGAAGTGGCAGAGCTGCGTCGCCGGGTCGGCATGGTATTCCAAAAGCCAAACCCTTTCCCTAAAAGTATTTATGAGAATGTCGCATACGGTCTGCGTATTCAGGGTATTAATAATAAGCGAGTTTTGGATGAAGCGGTTGAATGGTCTTTGCGTTCTGCGGCCATTTGGGATGAAGTAAAAGACCGATTGAATGACAGCGCTTTAGGTTTGTCGGGCGGTCAGCAACAGCG
>JBFJZQ010000082.1:0-11376 GCA_041622015.1 Oleiphilaceae bacterium | reverse complement strand
TCCATATTGGGTTTTATTGAGCAGCGGATTATTTCAGTGCTGTTGTTTATGTCGCTCTTACCCTATCTTCAATAAATAAAGCATGCATTAGCACTTAATGTTCGTTCTAAGCTAATTTTTAGTCTTTAAGTAGTGAGAGTGCCTCAGTGTGAACTGGTTTGATGTGCTAGGGAAAATCTAGGGGCTCTTCAAACTATTGAATGGTGTTGTGAAAATTAGCGTATCTTATTAAAGCAAATGGCTACTTAATGCGGTTGGGAATATCTTGTTGAATTAAGGAGACAGTCAGATGAGTTGGGAGTACTTATTCTGATTCAGTGTGAAGTGAAGGGTGATATAAAAACAAACGGCGACCTAGGTCGCCGTTTATCTTGATGCTTAAAACCGCTTATGCTTTGCGACGACGGCTGAAGCCTAAGCCAGCTAAACCTAAGCCAAGTAAAGCTAGTGACGCAGGCTCAGAGACAGGGTTTAGTGTGCCGGTACCGGTGATGCCATCAATCCATAGCTCAGAATCCAATGCTGTATCTAGTGCATTAAGAATACCGAAATAAAATGTATAGTTACCAGTTTGAGTGATGTTAACAGTTAAAGCTTCCCAGCCATTAATGGTTGATCCACCGTTAGGGCCTACCGTTGCCAAGCTAGCAAATTTAGAGATACTTGCTGGGCCGCCGTCTAGGCTGATGCCATAAAAAGCCCAATCATCAAAAGGAACATAGTCCTGTTCAACGAAATTCCAGTTGAACGTGAAGCTGTCGCCTGCAGCTGCTGAAGTTGATTGATAAATCATAGAGCCGTTTGTAGCATTAATTCCGCCATTTGAAGCTTCAAGTGTGGCTTCAGATACGCCCATGATGCTTGCTAAGCTAGAAGCAGTTACGCCAGGAAGTTTATTTGATTTAAAAACAATAGCTTATTGGCTTTATCGTTTTGTGCTTTGTTCTATAAGTGTATAAAAAGTCGACATTTCAATCCAGGTAAGAAGTTTGTATTTAGCAGGGGTAGGAATCATTAATAGAGATCTTTGCACGGCTACTGTGCATGTAAATACTGCGTCGTTTAGACTCGCCTACTCTTGGAAAAAATGACTCAAAATGCTCATTTATTAAATATAAACTCCGCTTTTTCGTCATTTTTGCCTTGTTATTGCTTCGCTCGCAACGTCGTGCAAAGGTCTCCAATGGCAAAATTCAAAGCCGTATGTTTTTTAGTATTCATAAAGTTTATGAATTGTATTTTTTGAGCTTTAGGTTGTTGGGTGTTTTTTTTTCAATCACAATAAGGTTCACTTTTTAAAGTTTTCAGGTAATGATTCGATTTAAATCCAAGATTGTAATAGTTTTAGCTTCGCTGGTAGTGTGCATAGTGCAAGTTAGAGCAGAAACGATAACCGTTGCAGTGGCTTCAAATTTTTCAGTTGTTTTAGAGGAGTTAATTCAAGATTTTGAAAGTCTAAATCGCGCTAGTAAGATTGTTTTAGTGTCAGGTTCGTCAGGTAAGCTCTATGCGCAAATTAAACATGGCGCGCCCTTCGATTTATTTATGTCAGCCGATCAAGATAAACCTATAAAGCTTATTGAAGAAGGCTTGGCGATTGCTGAATCACGCTTTACCTATGCGGTAGGAAGTCTGGTTCTCTGGAGTGCTGATTCTAAGCGCATAGATAACAGTAGTAGTGTGTTAGAAAACCTAGAGTTTAATAAATTGGCCCTAGCAAATTCTAAGTTAGCGCCCTACGGTTGGGCGGCAGAGAATGTGTTAAATCAGCTTAATTTATTGAATAGCTCTCATTCGAAGTGGGTGCAGGGAGAAAATATTGCCCAAACTTATCAATTTGTAGAAACCCGAAATGCTGACATAGGTTTTATCGCAAAATCTCAAGTATGGAAGAATGGTAGCTTGAAATCGGGCTCTGTTTGGTTAATTCCTCATAAGCTATATACTCCTATTAAGCAGGATGCCGTATTATTAAAAGCATCTAGAAATAGTGAGTTAGCCAAAAAAATGATGCACTTTCTCCAAACACCAGAAGTCAGTTTAAAAATAGAATCTTTTGGCTACCAGGCTCAATCAAACTGACTAAAATATAAAGGAATTCATCCAGGTGTGGCTTTCTCCTTCTGACTGGCAAGCAATCGTTTTAACCTGCAAACTAGCAAGTGTCGTTACTATAATTCTGCTTATTATTGGCACGCCAATAGCTTGGTGGCTGGCAAAAACCACTTCTATTTTCAAGGCGCCGGTGTCAGCCGTGGTTGCTTTGCCTCTTGTTTTACCTCCTACAGTTTTAGGGTTTTACTTATTGGTCGCTATGGGGCCAACGGGTGTCTTGGGTGGAATCACTCAAGCACTTAATTTAGGAACCTTAGCGTTTACTTTCTGGGGATTGGTTTTTGCCTCTGTGCTGTATTCTTTGCCCTTTGCTGTTCAGCCAATACAGAATGCCATCGAAGCAGTGGGTGACAAGCCAGTTGAAGCAGCACTTTCATTAGGCGCTAGTCCTTTTGATGCTTTTTTTTCAGTGGTTTTGCCACTAGCAAAACCAGGTTTTATTACGGCCGCAGTATTATGTTTTGCGCATACCGTCGGGGAGTTTGGCGTTATTCTAATGATTGGTGGGAATATCCCTGGTGAAACGCGGGTTGTTTCCGTCCAGATATATGAGCATGTAGAAAGTCTGGATTATACCCATGCGCATGCCTTATCAGCCGTGATGATAGGCTTCTCTTTTTGTGTTCTGTTGCTTTTATATTTATTGAAACCTAAGCCGTTAGGCTTTGCTAGTTCAAGTATTTTTTCGGGTAAGAGAAGACTTAAGTGAACTCTCAACCACAAGAACGCATCAATGCCGAATTCTGTCTAAGTTATCAGCCTGGTAAAGCCAAAGCTTTTTCATTGGATGTAGCATTAAATATCCCTGCTCAAGGCGTGACAGCAATATTCGGTGCATCGGGGTGTGGTAAAACAAGCTTGTTGCGTTGTATGACAGGCTTAGAAAAAACTAACTCAGGTAAGTTTAGTATTGGTAAGCTAGTCTGGCAGGATGAGTCACATTTTTCGCCGGTCCATACTCGCCAACAAGGTGTGGTCTTCCAAGAAGCCAGTTTATTTGATCACCTTACTGTACGGGGTAACCTTCAATATGCTCTAAAAAGAGTTAGCTCAAAAAATAGAAGGGGAGTGCTGACTGAACAAGCAACTTTTATAGATTATCAGCATGTCCTTGACCTGCTGGGAATAGCGCGCTTACTTGACCAATACCCAGCGTCACTTTCAGGTGGCGAAAAACAACGCGTAGCGATTGCTCGCGCTTTACTTACGCAGCCGCGCATACTCTTTATGGATGAGCCTTTGGCAGCACTCGATTATAAGCGTAAGCAGGAGATTTTGCCTTATCTGGAAAAGTTGAGTCGAGTCTTTCATATTCCAATTATTTATATAACGCATTCACTTGAAGAGGTCGCCAGACTTGCAGATTACTTAGTTCTGATGGATGAGGGGCGCGTCGTTGCAAGTGGTGAGTTACAGGATATCTTGTCGAGGGTTGATTTACCGCTTTCGTTTGAGAATGACTTGGGTGTTGTTCTAAAGGCTAAGGTAGTAGAAAAGGATTCCAAGTGGCATCTTATGCTCACTGAATTTGAGGGTGATGAATTGTGGCTGAAAGATAACCACCTAGACATTGGTGAGCCTTTAAGGGTGAGGGTGTTAGCAAAGGATGTCAGTTTATCTTTGGCTCCGCAGGACTCTAGTATACTGAATAGTTTGCCGGCCGAAGTGATCGAAGTGGTTAATGATGTTGATGACGCAATGTCTTTAGTGCGCTTAAAAATTGGCGAAAGTATTCTGATTTCAAGAGTAACGCGTCGCTCGGTTGATCATCTTGCATTAACTCCCACCTTTAAGGTTTGGGCGCAAATCAAGTCAGTAGCCATTTTACCCTAACTTTGATGTTCATTGGTGAGAATCAAAGTTTAACCGACCATGGCTTCTTCTGTTTGACTTTCACCTTCTGTTTCAATATCTACGAAATCAGTTAAATATTCCCAAACTAGCTTACGGTGCATATTAGAAGACGGAATAGCTTCGAGGCCACCTAGCAGTTTCATAATATCGCTTCCGGTTTTGGTGAAGGGTTGCTGATAGAAACCGACGCTTTGCCCGAATGAGCCTGACTCATGGTCAATAAAGTGTTTTTTCTTATTGTAGAAAAAGTGAAATCCGACCACTACATCTTTTGGTTCTGCGGCAATCATGCCTGCATTAATGCAGTGGGACAATAAGCGTATTTCTGTAAAAATATCATCTTTATTGACTAAATCTTTTTTGGTACGAAAAATAAAAGGGTGGCCATTGCCGCCAATAAAAGCATAGTTTGCTATTTTCTTGAAGGCGGTAATTTCCCAAATATCACAGTGATATAAAAAATTCAGGCTGCGTTTTGATATTGAGCTAGGGTGTTTAAGTTCGCATACCAAAGCTCTTGCCCAGAGGCTTTGCATGTTCTTATTACTGACATTTTGCGCGTAATGGAAGAAGATGTTTGCCCAGTCAGGATCGACCGATTGCATGGGGACTTTGTCACCAATCAAGCTGGAAACGATCGATAAAATAGTTTCAATGTTTTCTTGACGCTGGGTTTCCTGATGGCGAATTCTAGAATGTGTTCGTTCGGTGATGTTAGCAAATTCAACATTGGTTTCAACGAAGATGGATTCATCATCGTCATCGCTCGTTTTACCTGCTGCAATATTTCGAACAACGGTACCGTTAGAGCGGTAATAGCCACCCATAGATTTGGTGCATAAGGCTACTAGTTTGGACCAAGTACCAATTTTATTTTTTCCTTTTGCGCCTTGTAAGCTCACGCTTTGAAACTCCCTGTTTGCTTCGTATTTATTGTTTTTGATAAACAAATGATAAAGAGTTGTTATCTTTAAAGATTTATTTATTTTATGAAAATATATTCATTTGTTTGAATGAACTCAAGTAATGCTTTCAGTTCACGATTTAATTGTGAGCATGTTCAAAATTCGGGCTTAAAGTTTTAAATAAACCATGCATTTCTAATAAGAGTTTGTTAGCGGTAGTTTAGAAAAAAACTAATAATATCAATAAATAACAACTTAGCGATGGCTTGTTGATGTGAAGTATTAAGTATACTAGCTAAGTGTGTGAAATTGAGGTGATAAAGCGGATGCAAGTCATTCTGTTTTCGTTTAACGTAGTCAACCTAATCACCCAAAATAAGACATTTCAGATTCAAGGAATAACTTACTGTCATGCTGCAATTGTACCCTTCGAATAAAACAGAATCTTTAGCGTACTTAATTGCAGAAATTATTGACCGACACCCTCTAAGTAATATTTTTGCCGAAGAGCTTATTTTGATTCAAAGCCAAGGAATGGGGACTTGGTTGCAACAAGAGCTTTCCACTCATTCTGGTGTATCGGCTTTAGTGAAATGCCAGATGCCTGCTTCATTTATATGGCGCTTAGCTGAAACATTAATGCCTGAAGATAGACATATTCCTATTTTTGAAAAGAACAATGCCCGTTGGGAAATTCTCAAGCGACTGCCAGAGAAGCTAGATGAGCCAGAATATGTCGCGCTCAAGAAATATCTCCTTAGCCAACATAAGCGGATTCAAGCCCAAGATAAAAAAAACTCTCAGCAGAAAACCTTATTCGAGTTAAGTTGCGTCATTGCAGACGTTTTCGATGCTTATCAAAACTACAGGCCAGAATGGATTGAAGCATGGGAAGCAGGTAAATCTATTTTAGATTCTTCTCAAGCGGGCTTGAAAGAGTTGGAACAATGGCAATCTGATCTATGGCGAAGTTTATACCCTGATATTGCACTAGAAAACAGACGTCATCGTAGTCGTTTGTTTACTAAGTTAATGAGTCTTTTACGTTCACCCTCGGCAGCTGTTAAAAGTAAACTGCCTGAACGGCTGTTTATTTTTGGTTTGTCGGCATTGCCGCCACAATGGTTACCGGTTATGAGTGCCTTGAGTCAGCATGTCGAGATACATTTTCTGGTGCATAACCCTTGTCAATACTATTGGGGGGACGTATTAACCCCAACCCAACAGCTTAAATTAGAAAAAGCCTTGGTAGATAAGGGGGTCAGTATTGAAACTGCGGCAGATACTTTTTTAGAAGGCAATCCTTTATTAGCTTCATGGGGTAAATTAGGCCGAGACTATTTAACGCTGCTCACCGACTCTCAAGATATTAAAGAAGCGCCGACCAGTTTTTTTGATGATGATGAGCTTGATTCGGAATCTAAGGGGGATCAGCAAAGCACAGCTTATATCTCTGCACTGCAATGTATCCAACAGGATATTCTTAAACTAAAAATCTCTAAATACGAAATGAAGTATTCGGATGACTCGATCCGGTTTGTGAGTTGTCATAGCCATCTTAGGGAAGTGGAAGCTTTACACGATTATTTATTTAATCTGTTAAATCACCATCCTGAGATTAAGCCCAAAGATATTATCGTGATGATGCCCGATGTTCAGGATTTTTCTGCTTTAATTGAGGCGGTATTCTCAAGGCCAGCTAATGACGCCTATGGACAGGCACAATATCTGCCTTATGGTATTTCGGATCAGTTACTGTCAATGGATCAACCCTTACTCGACACTTTGTCAAATCTACTGGCTTTATCGGGTGCACGTATTACTGGAACAGACATTCTTGATTGGCTTGAAATGCCGGCGATACGTTCACGTTTTGCTATTTCTGAAGCTGAAACGGAAGACATAAAAGAGTGGATACATCATTTAAATATTCGATGGGGGTTATCAGAAGCTCATCGGGATAAATTGCTTCAAGTGAGGGGCTCGGGAGAGGGTAATACTTGGATTAGCGCAGCACAGCGTTTAATCGCTGGTTATATCTATGGGCAAGAAGATATTTACCTACACAATGAAACTGAATTATTGTCTTTCCCGCAACGCAGCCCGGAAAAGCAAATTCTGGCCGGAAAGCTCATGCGTTTTCTCGATACCGTTGAGTCGAGTATCCAAGTGCAGTCAAAGCAACTTAAGTTAGATGAATGGCTGAAAGAGCTATCAGTGTTATGGCAAGCATGGTTAGACTTTGAATTAGTGTCTGAGGATATTCAAGCATTACTTAATAGCGTCGAAACTGACATTCAACAAGAGTTAGTCCAAACAGGCTTTGACCAGCCGGTGAGCTTTTCAGTCATCGCGACTGTTTTAAAAAACCAATTTGAAAATCAAAGGGTTAGTCAGCGTTTTTTGGCTGGACGTATAAACTTCTGTACCTTAATGCCCATGCGTAGCATCCCATTTAAAACAGTTTGCATGCTGGGTCTGAATGAAGGTGCCTATCCGCGGCCTATTCAAGGGCAGAGTTTCGATTTACTGACTCTCACGCCTACTCGAACCGGCGACCGTTCCCGACGTGAAGATGATCGTTACCTGTTTCTAGAAGCATTATGCAGCGCCCGTTCACATTTATATATCAGTTATTGTGGCCGCGATATTCAGGATAACAGTGAACGCTATCCGTCCATTTTGGTAACCGAGCTACAAAACTATTGCGCTGAAAACTTTACACTTGAAGCTACGGATGAAAAGAAAGACGGCCTAGCGTACGAAGAGACAATTTTAAAACATTGTTTGGTGGAGCATCATCTTCAGCCATTTCATCAAGCTTATTATTATAATGATCTAGACGCTAATCAGCCTGTTAGTGTCGATAAAACCTTTGCAACAGAGTGGTTGCCCTTAATCAATCCTGAGCATGAAAAGCTGACTTTACAAGCTGAGCTTAAGCAAAAGGAAGTAATAGAAGATGAAGAGCAATTAGATCTATTTCAAGAGCCACAAAGTGTCGCCCAAATAACGATTGATTTTGATCAATTATTAGAGTGTGTCAGTCATCCTTTACGTTATTATTATCGAACGGCCTTGCAAGTCAACTTACAAGGCGTGGATGAAGAAATGGTGGTATCTGAGCCATTTTCAGTTGAAGGCTTAGCCGCTTATGACTTGAAAAAAGACCTAGCGCAAACCTGGTTTGAAGACTCCCCACAAAACACAAATGCCGCCTTATTAACGAAGCGTTGGCAGTTGGCAGGGAAGCTACCTCGCGCGCCTTTAGATGCCTATTACATGGAAAACATACAGGCGAGTTTAAAACCGATGTATGACTATGTTTGCCAGAACATCTCTAATGAAAGTGTGCATCATGAATTTGAGTTCAGTATAGGTAATTACCAGGTAATAGGCAGTTTAGTCACGCATGGTAATCAGCTGATTGAAATGGCGCTAAGTAAAAAACTGGGTTCCAGTTTTTTTAGCTTCTGGGTAAAGCATATCTTTTGGTCGCTTCATTATTCTCATATAAATAAAACAGCACAAGAGCCTCCGGCAAGTCGTTTGATTGGCCCAGAAAGTGAAATGATTATACCTTTGTTATCACCTGAACAGGCAAAACAATTTGTCTTAGAGTGCTGCCAGTTCTTTGGGCTTGCATCATCCAAACCCTACGTGTTCTTCGTTAAATCGACCTATGCTTTGCTCTTTGAATCTGAATCGAAAGCTAAGGGTGAATTTAACGGTAACCAATACTATTCAGGAGAGAGCAGCGATCCATATTGGCAGCGCTATTGTTTAATGAATGATGAGTCAGTTGAAGTCGATGCTCAGGGCCTCCCGGATTTCGAAAAGTCGATCTTTTTCCAGCAAATTGAAAGCATAAAAGATTCCATCAAAACCAATAAAATACAATTAGGTGCCGAAACTCCCAAACAAGGCAGTACAGATTCAGAGGTGCAGCTCTGATGAAAACGTTGAATCTGACCGAGTTTCCACTAGATAGTTTGTCACTCATTGAAGCCAGTGCCGGAACGGGGAAAACCTATGCTGTCGCGAATTTGTACCTGCGTTATTTGTTGGAACGTGGCTTTAATGTCGAACAGATTTTGGTGGTCACTTTTACCGAAGCTGCGACCCAAGAACTAAAAGATAGAATACGTGTGCGTATTCAAGAATTGCGCAGAGTGTTTGAAGGCAATGAGACATCAGACCCTATATTAAACTTCTTAGTTTCACAATCTGAGTTTCCCGAGAAAGATCAGCTCAGTTTGCGTTTGGCTGAACGCCAAATAGATCAAGCGCAAATACATACCATCCATGGATTTTGTCAGCAAATATTAAAGCGCCATGCTTTGGACTCTAATGTGCCATTAAAACAGGCTTTATTAGAGGAACAGACTCAGCTCAGGCAAGCGGCATTGGAGGATTACTGGCGTCGTTATGTTTTGAGTCTAAGCGCTGAGGAACTTCAATTTATCGTTAAAGCATGGTCTGAACCAGGTGCCTTGCAACGTGATCTGTCACCTTTACTAAACCGCTCGCCGGAGGAAATTATTCCTCCGTCTTCAGGGCTTGGGTTAGCAGGTTGGCAGCAAAGCTTTAAAGTCTATCAAGCATGGTATGTAGAACTAAAAGAAACCACAATTGAGATGATTGACGATGTGGTGGTCTTGCTCAATGAAACGCCCTTAAAAAGCAATAACAAGAAAATTGACTGGTTAGGACAAATGAAGGCTTGGGCTGAATTGCCCACACTCAATTACACCTTACCTAAAACGGGCAAAGAAAGTTTATTTGAGCGTTTTACTACCAGTCGGGTTGTGTTAGAAACACCCAAAAATAAAGCAACACCTACTCATCAATACTTTGAGTTTTTGGAGGCTCATTTTGAAAAACAACTTCCTGACTTGCGTGCCTTATTCATCGCGCAAAGTTATCCTTTAGTACAAAGTTTAATTGATGAAGCCAAGCAGCAACAAAATGTCTTTAGTTTTGATGACCTTATCAGTCGCGTGGCTGAAGCGCTATCCATTCATGGCGAGCCCAATGAGCCGCTAGCATCAACGATAGGTGCACCTTATCAAGTTGCTTTAATAGATGAATTTCAGGATACCGACCCTGCGCAATATCATATTTTTGATAGTTTGTTTGGTACGAAGTCGCCAAAGCAAGATGCACGTTTGGTGCTGATTGGCGACCCGAAACAAGCGATATATGGCTTTAGAGGCGGAGACATTGCGACCTACCTTCACGCCAAACAAGATATTTCAAATCATCAAAATGGTCATGTGTTTACCATGGACACCAATTGGCGGTCATCTCCATCAATGGTCAGCGCGGTGAATGCAGTGTTTGCATCGGCACCCAATGCCTTTATGGCAGATGGTATTCCATTTCAACCTGTCAAAGCGGCTAAAAGCAGTTTAACTAGTTTGCCTTCACAGGCTCTTTTTATAACTCAGTTGGAAGTGGGGAAAGCCAGTAAAGGTGATATCGAGAGCGGCTTGGCTCTTCAATGTGTAAAGCAAATCAAGGCTTTGTTGTCTCAAGCAAATTCACTTTATTTAGAAAATGATAAACGTTTAGAGCATTCCGATATTGCGATTTTAGTTCGCTCAGGCAAAGAAGGCTTAATGATTAAAGAAGCCTTAGCAGAGCAGGGCATCAGTGCTACGCTAGACAGCCAAGCTAGCATTTATCATTCTGAAGAGGCGTATGCACTGTACTTTTTGTTGGTTGCCGCAGCCGATCCGAAAGATGAAAATGCATTACGTCGGTGTTTAGCGGAACCGTTTTTTGGCATATCTGATAAACAAATTCTAGCCTTCAATGAGCAAGCGTCTGTTTTTGCTCACTACATAGATATATTTGAAAATTTGCATCACATTTGGCTGCGTTCAGGTGTTTTAGCGATGATTCGTGAGGCCCTGAAAACTTTAGGCGTATTTGAGTTTTGGCATCAACTTTCTGCTGACACCTCAGAAAAACAACGTGCTCGTTTTTGGGAGCGAAGCTTAACGAACTGGAATCAGCTCGCCGAAATTCTTCAAAAGCAATCACGCAGTCAGAAAGGCCATTTTGCCTTGCTTCGGTGGTACCAAGATACTTTATCGGGGGCGCTGACGGGGCAGTTATCAGGTAAGGGGGATACTGAAAGCAAATTACGTTTGGAAAGCGATGCTGAACTTATTCGTATTATCACTATCCATAAAAGTAAAGGTCTTGAATATCCCTTTGTTTTTATGCCTTTTGTATTTTCTTGCCGAGGCGCAATGGAAGCCTGGTTTTATAACGATCAAGGCAAGCTAAGTATCGATTTAACGAATGCGCAATCAAGTTTAATCTCCGCAGAAAAAGAGCGCTTAGCAGAAGATATCCGCTTGCTCTATGTCGCGTTGACCCGTGCCAAATATCAATGCTACGTCGGTACGGCCGCTTATCAGAGTAATCGCATTGAATCTTTAGGTCTGCGTCAGAGTGCATGGGCTAATCTGATCTTTCAAGGGCAAGTTCC
>JBFJZQ010000081.1:0-11393 GCA_041622015.1 Oleiphilaceae bacterium | reverse complement strand
ATAATCTACTTTAATATTCCATGATGGATGTTGTCTCTGACACGAATGGTACTTACTTAAGCAATTATTACCGCTCCCTGAGATCCTATGGCTCAAATCAAGCATTATTTAATAATGGAGACTGGAATTTAGAAATATCAAAGCTAATTCCAGATTTCCAAACACCATAAATAAGCTTGATGAGCTTTCGCATTACTGCCACTGTAGACTTTGTATGATTCATACGTGAAGCATAGTTTTGATATAGTGGCTTTAGCTTACCTTGCGAAGCAGCTCGAGCACAATTAAACAATAAGCGCCTTGCCTCAGAAGAGCCTCGCTTGCTTAATTTCCGTTTACTGCACATTAATCCTGAATCAAAAAACTGTAAATCCATACCCATAAAACACACAAGCTGATCTGCATTTTTAAACTGAGAATGACTCAATAAATTTGTAAAAAAGGCGGCTGTTAATTTACCTATACCTGGAATACTCTTGAGTAAATTGAATAAGTGAGCTTGCTGCTTATTCGATTTAATTTCTTTAAGAATCAGTCGTTCTAATTCGTCAGCTAACGTCTGAAGAGCATTCAATGTTACCTCAAGCTCTTGGCTTAGATGTTTTATGTCTTTGCAAGATAAGGTTAAAGATTGCTTCTGAACAACAACATGACTACGTCTCTTAATTAGTATGGATATCTTCTCCTGCGCCTCTGTAGGCGGTGTCCATGCAGTCAAACAGTCATTTTCTTTCTCAATATAGCGCTTAATTAGTAAGGCATCGACTTTATCACTTTTGTGCCGACGTCCCACGCCACGAGCATAATGATGCACCTCTCTAGGGTTGAGCACGTAAACTATCATTCCCTTACTATAAGCAAGTTTAGCGACTAATAAGTGATACTGGCTTGTGGCTTCCATAGCGACGACAGATTTATTTGGAAGTCCTGTTAGCCATAAATCAACACTATCTAAAGTATTATCAATTCGAATTACTTGTGAGTGATCACTAGCAATATCTAACCAACGAGAAGAGACATCAATACCATAAAAATGATTATTTATTTGCATAAAACCCCCTGAAGAATAAAATGAAAATACGGGGGAACTGCGCTTGGCGTAAGCTTGCATAAATCGACCATTGAAAAATGGAAAGATCCCTAATCGCCGCTCAAAGGTGCAGGAGGTTTTCTCAAGAAGTCTGTACAGTTACGTCTGTCAGTTAGCCGTCGAAGACCTTCCCCCGTCTTTAAATATTAGTATTTAAAGACGGTTAGAACCATACAAGTCCGTCGAAGGGTGTTCCAGTTTCCACAAGCTCACGTTTCTTGCCCGTTTCGACAAGCTCAACGAACGTCATAATTTTGAGTTTTTAGCTTAAGTAAGTGGCACTCGGGTCGGTGATAAATGAGAATCATTCGGTTTAACTGGTAGATAAAAGTGCGCTTTAAGTTGTTAGCTTACAAAGTTTCTGCACCAAATCTGGCTAAATTATACTGAAAGATAAGAATCAGATGAGTCACAGCTTTGATGACCAATCTCACTAAAAGCACTCTTAGTGAACGATCGCTAAGTACGGACCTTAGAAGCTCAATCCTTCATTGTTTAGCGTCCACTTCGCGGACTAATTAACCATTAGCTGGTCTGTCGATTTAAGTCGTAACGTGAATTTAAAACTGTATGGTTAAGTCTGAGCCGATACAGATCAAAAAAAATCAGGTTGTTTCTTTATTCTTTTTACACTCGCTGAAAAAAAGTTTTGCCTAGGTATATCTAAACATACTGATAGAGTATAAAACCTACTTCTCTTCAAGTGATTGAATTAGGTTCTGCATAAATAAGGCTGCTTCAGCACCCGTTGCAACGCGATGATCAAAGCTTAGTGAAATGGGTAAAATACGGCCTACTTGAATTTTACCATCACGAACTATGACTTCTTCTTTGGATTTACCGATTCCGACGATACAAACTTGAGGCGGTACGATAATGGGCGTTGCATAACGACCACTCAGTACACCAAAATTACTTAGACTGATGGTCGCCCCTACCAAGTCTTTTGCTGCAATTGTTTGATCATTAATTTGCATTCGATAGCTATTAATTTCTGTTCTTATTTGGTTTTCGTTTTTAGTATTTACTTGTCTTAAAACAGGTACAAATAAACCCCGTTCTGAATTTATAGCTAAACCCAGATCAACACTTTTATGTTGATGTATGCTCATACTCTCAGAATCGAACCAGGCATTTAGCAGAGGCACATTCAAGCATGCTGAGGAAATTGCTCTTATCAATTTAAGTGTAATATCGGTCTTTAGCTTCCAATGACTAATGTCTGCATCGTCAAAAAGCGTCGCGGAAGGAATCTCTTGATGCGCTTTCGACATGACTTGTGCCATGACTTTTCTGGCGCCATTTAGCGAAATATCACTTTCTGGTAATGTTTTTTTGGTTGTCTGCTTGCTGAGTTTTCCCTGATAAATTTTGATTAATTCGTGCAGAGTTATTTCTGAAGATAGGCCTTGTTCGAAATCTTCATCTAGACCTAACTTTTTAGCAAAGGCCATCGTTCTCGGTGAGATTGAAGCAGTACTTGTTGTCTTTGGACTTGTTATTTCTGAGTTTTTAATTTTAGAACTTTCTATATTAACTCTAGGCACATCAGGCTTAGGTTGTGCTTTAGATTCTTTGAATGTGTTCATACAGATAGGATCGACGTTTCTTGTTTGCTTAGAATTATCTTCTGCTGCCTCTATTTCATAGAGGTTGGTTTTATCTTCTTTGGCTTTACTCAGTTCGCCGACGACAGAAACGCTTTCTTTGGCTTCGTTTAGGTGAAGTTTTTCATTATTCTTTAGAGGTTTTTTCTTGTCTGAGGGAAAGTGAGATTCTTCATATTCAAATAATACCTGTCCGACCTGAACAGTTTCACCTGCTGCGACAGCTAATCTGGTAATAATGCCACTAGCTGGCGCAGGAAGTTCAACTACTGCTTTAGCGGTTTCAACCAGCAATACAAGTTCATCTAACTTAACGCTTTGGCCTTCCTTGACTAGCCACTCAACTAAATCGGCATCTTTTAAGCCTTCACCTAAGTCAGGTAGGGTAAATGTGGTCATAAGGAAGCTCCCGCGAATTTAGTCATTTTTCACGATTATATTTTGGTGTTTTGGGCTCAGAGGAATAGTGTACAGTTTCTCTGACGAGCTCAATTATTTTCTCAACGCTTGGTAAATAGTATTGTTCATTTTGAAAATAAGGCATAACAGTGTCGTAACCTGTTACACGTCCAATGGGCGCTTTTAGCTGACTAAATAGCGTTTCAGATAGTGTCGCAGCAATTTCAGCACCTACGCCACAATTTCTCGCGGCTTCATGTATTATGCAGCAGCGGCCGGTTTTTCTGACAGAGGTAATCAGTGTCTCATGGTCTAAAGGTGAGATGTTTGCTACATCAATGACTTCACAGGAGATACCTTGTTCTTCAAGTAAGTTAACAGCATCCATCGTTTCAACTATCATGGCCCCCCATGTAATTAAACTAATGTCAGTGCCAGTTTTTAATATGAAACACTTGTCTAGAGGCAGCCCTATTCCATCATCTAGGACTTCACTATTGGAATATCTATAAATTCTTTTTGGCTCTAGAAATATTACCGGATCATTCGATTGAATGGCTGAAATGAGCAGACCATAAGCACGTTTAGGCGAGCTAGGTACAACAACTCTTAAACCAGGAATATGCGCAAATAATGCTTCGACACTTTCGCAATGGTGTTCAGGCGCATGAATTCCCCCGCCAAAAGGCGCTCTTACTACTAAAGGACAGGTTAAGCGCCCTCTTGTTCTATTGCGCATGCGAGCGGCATGGTCGACAAGCTGTTCCATGGCTGCATAGATGAACCCTAAAAATTGAATTTCAGCAACAGGTCTTAAACCCTGCGAGGCCATGCCGATAGACATGCCTGCAATCATGGTTTCTGCTAAAGGTGTATCCATGACTCTTTTGAGACCAAACTCAGCTCTCAATTTATCAGTCGCTCTAAAAACCCCACCATTTACGGCAACATCTTCCCCTAATATAACTACTTGAGAATCATCAAGCATCGCGCGATGTAAAGCCATGTTAATGGCTTCAATTAAATTCACACTCCGTGCAACAGTTTTGGTTGTTTCTGTAATGTTTTCATTCGTTGATTTTAGAGTTCTTGTCATAACAAACTCCTTTTAGTCCTATCTGCCTCATGAATTTCATTTGATTCAGTCTGTTGTTCATCATCGAAACTAGCAGCATGGACTAAATTGATTGCTTGAAGTTCGGCATATTGATCGAGTAAGGAATCGGGTAATGTTTCAAAGAGGTAGTCGAACATGGCTTCAGGTGCTTGTTTAGGTTCTGCCAGGTAATCCGCTACGGCGGTTTCTATTTCTTTATCAATGGCTGTTTGTAGTGCATCTTCATCACTTTGGGACCATGAGTAATTCTGTTCAAGGAATCGTTTAAAGCGAATAATCGGTTCATTCAACCACGCTTTTTTTAATTCAGCTTCGGGACGATAACGTGAAGCATCATCGGCTGTTGTATGATCACCAAGTCTATAAGTAACAGCTTCTATTAAAGTGGCACCTTTTCCTGACCTTGCTTTTTTGAGTGCTTTTGATATTTCTGAATGAAGCGCGAAATAATCGTTACCATCCACCACGACACCATGTATACCCGCGCCGATGGCTTTTTGGGCTATTGTTTCAGCACCACATTGAATGTTTCGCGGTGTAGAAATCGCCCATTGATTATTATTTACGACCATCACCAGAGGTAATTTCCATGCTCCAGCTAAATTAAGAGTTTCAAGAAAATCACCCTTTGAAGTGGCACCTTCACCACATGTCACTAAAGCAGCATTATGTTCTCCGCGTGTTTTCATTGCGACAGCAGCGCCGGCAGCATGACCTAACTGCGTTGCAATCGGTACACAGATAGGGAAATCATTTGGGCAGTTTTCATAGGCACTGCCTGTTTCATTCCCCCCCCAATATAGCAGCAGTTCTATAAGGCTAACGCCACGTAAATACTGTGTGGCAATGTCACGATAATAAGGTGCAAAGACATCATCTTTAAGGAGTGTATGCCCAATAGCAGTGCCAATGGCTTCTTGGCCGAGAACCGAGGGATAGGTACCTAGCTTACCGGTACGTTGAAGCGATATGGCTTTTTTGTCAAAAGTACGAATTAATCGCATGACGCGATAGGCATCGAATATCTGGTCTTTTGAAAGCTCTGACTCGAGTAAAGAGGCTTTATTATTTGAATTAGACTGATCTGTGAGTATTAATCTTCCATCAGACGACAGGTAACGTACAAATTTAATTGAAAAGTTAAGCGTATCCATAATCTACTCCTACATATTTGATTAAGTGTCGGCTTTTGACCTAGCTAATCAAGCATGTAAAAAAAGGGTGGTAACCTCAATGATCGAGGGATCGCATAAAACAACCAAATCTAGCTGATTGTTTTTTATATAACGATTATAGAACTTGAAACATCTTGATTGGAATAGCTGGCAACATAACGTTACCAGATTCTATCTTAAGCAAACTTCATATATTAAAGGTTTGGCAGTTTACTGTTGGGATTGAGCAACTTTTTGAAGGCATGAACGTCAAAGACAACGCTTACCATCTGTTTGAGCGTTTAGCCTATGTCTTGATTGTTCAGTCAGCTTTTCAGCCATACACCAACATGCCTTTTCTACTGACGCATTGTCAGAGTTCTTTGATAATTCTACTTGTTGGCAGGCGTTAGACTGCCCGCACAGCGGGCAAAGGTGAGCTAATGGGTCTTGGTCCATCATTTAGCTTTCGGTCTATTCTTGTTACGTGGGTTGTTTTTAGCGCGACGGCTCGCAAATTCTTTAGATTTAGCCACCCTCGTCTGCTTAAGTTTATCTTTTTCTGCGAGTTTATGACTTGGCGTCGCATAGGGGTTCTCAGAAGATTTGAATTCAAAACGTATCGGCGTACCCTTAACTTTTAGAATTTTTCGGAAAGTATTTTCTAAATACCGTTTATAGCTATCGGGTAAATCATCAGTTTTCGATCCATGAACAACAATAATAGGAGGGTTAGATCCGCCTTGGTGAGCAAAGCGAAGCTTAACGCGTCGGCCTCTTACAATGGGCGGCTGATGATCTTTAACGACATCAACAAGCAATTCTGTTAAACGCTTTGTGGGCCATTTAGCAAATGCAGAGGCATAGGCTTGGTCTATAGATTTATATAAATCCCCGACACCGGTTCCATGCTTAGCAGAAATAAAATGAATTTGGGCGTAATCAAGAAATATCAAGCGGCGGTCTAATTCACGCTTGACGGCCTTTTTGTCATCTTGGGTCATTCCATCCCACTTATTAACAGCAAGCACTAACGCCCTGCCCGCATCCATAGCAAAACCAATTAAGTGTAAGTCCTGATCAACCACACCTTCTTGCGCATCGATGACAACCACGACCACATTTGAATCTTCTATGGCTTGTAATGTTTTGACGATAGAAAATTTTTCGACCGTTTCTTTAACATTTTTTCTGCGACGAATACCGGCAGTATCAATCAGAGTATAAGGCTTTTCATGGCGCTCGTAGGGAATGTATATGCTATCACGTGTGGTGCCAGGCTGATCAAACACAACGACTCTTTCTTCACCCAGTAAGCGATTCACCAAGGTCGATTTACCGACATTTGGCCGACCGATAATACCAATTTTACAGCCGTGATTTTCAGGTACTTTGTCTTCGGTTTCAGGAATTTCAGCCATGGCCTCTTCAATGAGAGTCAATATACCTCGGTTATGCGACGCGGCTGTCAGCTTCATATTTGGCATGCCAAGCGAATAAAAATCGTTTGCCACTAAGTTTTCATTCAAGCCATCAATTTTATTGATAACAAGGGTAACCGGCTTACTTGTTTGACGAATATATTTTGCTATTTCTTCATCGACAGGTGTCAAACCATCGCGCGCATCAACCACAAAGAAAACAACATCCGCCTCATCAATTGCGAGTAAAGATTGTTCTGCCATTGCGGCGTCAATACCCACCTCATCACCACTTATTCCACCTGTATCCACAACGATAAATTTTTTATCATGAATAGCACCCTCACCAAACTTTCTATCACGAGTGAGGCCTGAATAATCTGCCACTATTGCATCGCGAGATTTAGTTAGTCGATTGAACAATGTTGATTTGCCTACGTTAGGACGACCAACAAGTGCGATTACAGGAATCATGCAGAAAACCTTTGAGAATTAATAAAAGAGAACATTGTTCCCAGAATAAAGTTGAGACTTAATAAAGCTTATCTTGCCAGCTTTTTATCAAGGCTACGATGCAACATTTCGATTGCGCTAAACATTTGGTATGCCACTAAGTCACCCGAACGCGTTAATACAATTAACTTAT
The DNA here is from genome assembly GCA_041622015.1 of Oleiphilaceae bacterium. Taxonomy (GTDB): domain Bacteria; phylum Pseudomonadota; class Gammaproteobacteria; order Pseudomonadales; family Oleiphilaceae; genus PZPK01. Next base: position 3,959 of record JBFJZQ010000081.1, on the reverse strand, counting down.
CACCAATGATATTTAATTCACCCATCCCCCCCTCGTCATCGGGGCGTTTACGCGCAAGATATTTACCATTTCTGATATCTAAAAAGTGTAAATAGCCTTCTAAATCAGAAAATACAATGGCCTGATTATAAACAAATGGTGACGTTAGCCGACGAAATTTAAATGCCTCGCTTTTCCATATTTCTGAACCATTTGCTGGGTTAATAGCTAACACAACACCATTAGCCGTAGTCACAAATAACTGTCCAAAACCAAAAGCGACACTATTAAAAGATGAATAGGCTTTCGCCCATTTCTCTTGGCCTGTCAGTACATCCAAAGCCACTAGCTTACCTTGATAGGCAATAGTGTAAAGCGTGTCACCATCTATGACTGCTTGTCCATCGGGGTCTACAAGTCTCTCTAACTCTGTCCTGCCTTGAGGCGTGGCGATAATAGCTTTCCAATAAGGCTGACCTGTTTGATTATCAAAGGCTAACAGCTCACCATTTGCAAAACTCGTTAAGGTATAACGCTGGCTGATAATGGGTGAAGGCGTCCCACGTAATGATAATAATGGCCCAATGCTGTCATAACGCCATCTTAACTTTCCATCCTCTGCACCGAAGGTCATTAACTTACCGTCAACAGTTTGCACTGCAACTAAACTTCCATTTGAAGAGGCTTTGGAAATTGATTCGCTACTTAAGTTTGCACGCCAATTTAGGTCTCCAGTTGATCGTTTTATGGAAACTAGCTCACCTTGGAATGTAGTGTAGTAAAGATTGTTAGCATCTCCGCCTAACCCACCGCTGACCTTTTCATCTAGATCTTTTTCCCAAATAATTTTACTTGTAACTGCATCTAAAACAGAAAGGTAGCCATAACCATCGATATTGTAGATAAGTTGATCTGAGATAAAACTTGAGAAGTTAAGCTTCAGGTCAATATCACCACTTCCAACGGAGCGTTTCCATAATCGTTCTACCAGCACTCTGTCTATAAATTTAGGATCAAGAACTGTTGGTTGATTCACTTTTTCTTTACTACATGCAGCTAAGACACTTATTAGAAGTGACAATATGCAAAATCGAATGAGATGTTTTTTTATACAGTGAAACCGCATGTTTATTCCTAAGGCTGTAATTAAACAAAATGACCTGCACATTTACAGGTCATTTTTGGGGGTGCATCATTCTAGAAACTATAATGTTTCTGGGTTTACACCAAGATCTGATAATTTAACAGCAAGTAAGGGCTGAGTTTGTGGGCGATCTTTAATCAGTTGATAAGCCGCTTTATATGCATCAATAGCAGCGGCTTTATCACCTAAGCGATTATTGATATCGCCTTTAAGTTCAAGATAAGCCGGTTCGAATTGAGGAATAGATGCATCTAACTTCGCTAACGCTTCTTCGTGATTGCCTTCAGCAGATAATATTCTTACCAAGCGAGCATTGGCGATGAGTTTAATTCTTTGATCATCGGTATGCGCTAAAACCCAATTAAGCTCTTCTTTTGCAGCTTCGTATGATTTTTTCTCAACTGCATCTTTGGCTAAGAATAATGCTGCATAAATAGCATATTCAGTTGATTCAAATTTAGTCTTTATTTCACTTGCTAAATAATTAAGAGTATTTGCTTCTTCAACTTGATCAAAATCATTCTTGGTCGCTTCAGCAATTAACTGTTGATATAGCGAAGATGCAGCTGTCTTGTTGAGTGTTACGTTATTTTGATAAGCCTTCCAACCGAACACGATAACCAATGCGAGTCCAATACCTATTATTAGTGAACGACCATTGTCAGCCCACCACTTTTTAATAGCCGCGATTTGTTCTTCTTCTGTTCTAAATTCGCTCACACATATCCCCTTTTATTTTAAATGATTAAGTATTTCTAAATTGATTAAGTGTTTATTAAAATTTATCTATTTAATTTGAAAAAGTAAGCTTCAGGTTTGCACTCAGTTCTTCAGCTGAAAGTAATAGCTGTTCACCTCCGTTTAAACCGGCTTTCTGTAATGTCGGGTGCTCTTTCAATGCTTTAAGGATGACCTTACCTGAGTTAAGTTCTTGCTCACCAATAATTACCGCTAACAGTGCACCTGATTTATCAGCCTTTTTCATCTGACTTTTAAAACTGCCGGCGCCTGCATTTTGAAGCACACGAAGATTGGTGTCACTTCTAATAGTTTCAGAAATCTGGAAGGCTTTTTCTAGTGTGCCCTCGCCTGCTGCAATGATGAATATATCAATCAGATTCTGTGTTTCTTCAGGTATCAGCTTTAATTCTTCGAGCAGCAAGACAAGTCGTTCAATGCCCATTGCAAAGCCTACACCGGGCGTAGGTTTTCCACCTAATTGAGCTACTAGACCATCATAACGTCCACCGGCACACACTGTACCTTGCGCACCAAGTGCGGTAGTCACCCATTCAAAAACAGTTTTAGAGTAATAATCTAGTCCGCGTACAAGACCTGCATTAACCGTATATTTAACACCTGTTAAATCTAACAGTTTTAGCAAATTATCAAAGTCAGACTTTGACTCTTCGCCGTAATAGTCTGATAACTTGGGGGCATTTTTTAAAATATCTTGTGTTTGAGTGTTTTTACTATCCAAGATACGCAAAGGGTTGGTTTCTAATCGACGCAGACTATCCTCATCTAATTCAGTTTTGTAAGCTGATAAGTACGTTACTAAATCAGCTTTAAAAGCAGCACGTTCCTCTGGTAGACCCAGCGAATTTATTTCTAATGAAACACTCTCTAACAGACCTAATTCTTTCCATAGTCTGGCGGTCATGATTATTAGTTCGGCGTCGATATCTGGACCTTTAAAGCCAAAGCATTCAACGCCAATTTGATGAAACTGGCGATAACGTCCTTTTTGCGGGCGTTCATGGCGGAACATGGGCCCGGTATACCAAAGGCGTTGAGTCTGATTAAATAATAGGCCGTGTTGCTCTGCCGCACGAACACAACAAGCAGTACCTTCTGGTCTGAGTGTCAAAGAATCGCCATTTCTGTCATTAAAGGTATACATTTCTTTTTCGACAATGTCAGTTACTTCGCCGATGGAACGTTTAAATAATTCAGTCTGTTCAACGATCGGCATTCTGATTTCTTGATAACCGTATTGATCTAGAACATTCTTAACTTTTTGTTCGAAGTATTGCCAAATGGGCGACTGATCAGGCAAAAGATCATTCATTCCTCTAATAGCTTGAATTCTGGCCAATGTTAAATCCTTACTTATAATTGAAAACTGCAATTTTTTTGAAGTTATTTAGTTAGAATTAAGCTATCAAGTTTTTACGATAAGCTTTTCGTTTTCTATATCTTTTAAGCGTATTTTTTCACGTATGGTTTTTTCTAGTGAATCGACCAAGTTATCGTTGACTAATTTATGCGATGGTTTGCCGTCAAGATATAGAAGATTATTAGGTGTGCCGCCGGTTAAACCTACATCGACTTCTTTAGCTTCACCCGGGCCATTAACTATACACCCAATGATAGCCACATCTAGCGCAGTAGTGACATCTTCTAATCGTGCTTCAAGTTCATTCATGGTTTGTACCACATCAAAATTCTGACGAGAACAACTTGGGCAAGCGATAAAGTTAATACCTTTGGAACGAAGCCTTAAACTTTTAAGAATATCGTAGCCGACTTTTATTTCTTGGATTGGATCTGCAGCAAGCGAAACACGAATCGTGTCACCAATGCCATCCATTAGCAGCATACCTAAACCAACAGCAGACTTAACGGCACCAGAACGGAAACCACCTGCTTCTGTGATACCTAAGTGCAGAGGTTGTTCAATCAAACCGGCAATTTTACGATAAGCTGCAACGGTCATAAATACATCTGATGCTTTTAAACTTACTTTAAAATTATCAAAGTTATGACGCTGCAGAATTTCTACATGACGCATGGCAGATTCGACTAAAGCATCTGGCGTAGGTTCACCGTATTT